>NZ_VMLA01000028.1:0-4907 GCF_013276425.1 Streptococcus sp. 3874
TCCAGATGGGACCAATTTCTTTGATATTAAAGCAGAGAATTTTGAGTTGGTAGATTATGACCCTGTTAAGCCGCAGTTGAAGTTTGACCTAGCCGTTTAATACTCTTAGAAAATCTCTTCAAACTACGTCAGCGTCGCTTCATCTACAACCTCAAAACAGTGTTTTGAGCTGACTTCGTCAGTTCTATCCACAACCTCAAAGCAGTGCTTTGAGCAACCTGCGGCTAGCTTCCTAGTTTGCTCTTTGATTTTCATTGAGTATTACAGTGAACAATTTTTCTAGCTATTGTAACAAAAAAGTCACCCGAAGGCAACTTTTTTCGTCCATAAACTTTCAAAAGAGAATGGCTTATTCAGAGCTAAAAGCTGCTGCTTGCTGCATTTGGTAATACTTACCCTTTCTAGCCATGAGATCCTGATGATTGCCATGCTCCACGATGTCGCCATCTACCAAGACAAGAATCAAATCCGCATCCTGAATGGTTGACAAACGGTGGGCGATGATAAAGCTTGTGCGCCCCTTCATGAGTTTTGCAAAGGCATCCTGTACTAGCACTTCTGTCCGTGTATCGATGGAGGAAGTTGCCTCGTCTAAGATAAGAATCTTTGGAATAGCCAAAAAGACTCGCGCTATAGTCAAGAGCTGGGTCTGACCGACAGAGAGAGATTCTCCTGCATTTTCTAACTTGGTATCGTATCCCTGTGGCAACTGTTGGATGAAAAAATCTGCATTGGCTGCTTTGGCAGCAGCAATCACCTGCTCCCGACTGGCTTCAGGATTTCCAAAAGCAATATTGTCATGAATGGTTCCTTGCTTGAGCCAGGTTTCTTGGAGCACCATGCCAAACTGCTGTCTCAATGATACTAGGGTATAATCATAAATGGATTGCCCATCCAGCAAGATATCTCCTGAGTTAATAGGATAGAAACGCATAAGAAGATTGATAAGGGTTGATTTTCCTGCACCTGTCGGACCAACGATGGCTACCTTGCTACCAGCTGGAATATCAATAGATAAATCCTTAATCAAAATCTTTTCAGGATGGTAACCAAAAGAGACATGTTTAAAGGAAATAGCTCCCTTAACTTGGTCACTGGTCAAGACTTCCTTGCCTGTTTCAGCAACCTCAGGACTTTCTAAGACAGCATAGACGCGCTCTGCGCAAGCCAGAGCACTTTGCAACTCAGCTAGCACTGAAGAAATATCGTTAAAGGGCTTGGTATACTGTTGGACATAGTTCAAAAAAGTCACTAAACGCCCAATGGTCAAGGTTGACCCCATCATGATACGATAAGCTCCTACTCCAGCTAGAATCGCATAAATGAGCGCATTGACAAAGCGAGTCGAAGGATTGACCGTTGAAGAATAAAAGATGGCCGACTGCGAATAGCCTGCGTAGTTGTCATTAGCCTCACACAGTCTTTTGATAAACTCTACCTGAGCATTAAAAGATTGAATAATAGTCTGCTGGCTAAGCGATTCTTCAATCAACTGAGTCTGAATTCCCCTTGTCTCTGTTTGCTTCTGGAAGAGATGATAGGAGCGTTTGGCAATAAAGCGTGAAACCACCATGGAAAGTGGCGTCAACAGCAAGACTAAGAGAGTCATGAGGAGGTGAATTTGCAGCATGGCTAGAATGCTAACCAAAATCATCAAGACACCAATGAAAAATTGGTTAAAAATCATGGTCAAGCCAGCTGCTAACTGTTCGATGTCCGTGGTTACCCGACTGACCATCTCTCCACTTCCTTGCCGCTCCACAAAAGCAATCGGTAAACGATGGAGCTTATAGATGATTCGCTCTCGCAAGTCTCTGGTATAAGAGAAGATTAGGCGATTATAAAGAAGAGGATTGGCCCATTGTACCAGAGTATTTCCTATAACTACCAAGATCATCTGGAGAAAAATCTGCCAAAAAACTGGTGAAGAACCAGCCACTAGGACTTGGTCGATGACCTGCCCAATCAAGATAGGTAGGTAGATTGATAAGCCAACCTGGGTAATAGTTCCTAGAAAGGCTAGGAAAAGGAGGAAGGGATTGCTTGCTAAATCTTTTGCCAAGCGTGTGAGCGTCTGGTTTGCAGTTTGTCGTCTCATGCTAGTCCTCCTTTCCATGTTGGGATGCATTGATTTCGCGATAAACTTGACTAGATTTCATCAAGTTCTCGTGCTTGCCGATAGCTAGGAGCTCTCCTTTTTCTAAGAGGAGAATCTGGTCAGCCATCTGTAAAGTCGAGGTTCGTTGAGAGATCAAGATTAAGCTCGTATTTAGCAAATTTTCTCGGATAGCTTTCAAGAGCTTAGACTCGGTAATGGTGTCGAGGGCCGAGGTCGCATCATCTAGGATGAGAAATGGAGCTTGGCGCAAGACTGCGCGAGCAATAGACAGCCTTTGTTTTTGTCCACCTGAGAAATTTCGACCTCCTGCCTCAACAGTGGCATCCAAGAGCCCTTCCTTTTCACTAACAAAATCCTTAGCTTGCGCAATCTCCAAGGCCTGCCAGAGTTCCTGGTCAGATACTTCTTGATGTAAACCTAGAGTCAAGTTAGAACGAATGGTTCCCTTAAAGAGTTCGACTTTTTGGGGCACATAGGCAATCCAAGACCGCCACTGCTCCAAATTAAGAGGACTACGTCCATTTCGATAAAGGTCTATACTCCCCTTGTCTGCTGGATAAAGTCCAAGTAAGACTTGCACCAAGCTTGATTTACCAGAACCAGTTCCTCCGATGATACCAAGGATTTGCCCTTGCTTCATATTAAAGGAAATGTCTCTCAGAGAAGGCTGGGCCGCATCAGGATAGGTAAAGGTCAGTTCTTGAACTTGTAAAACCTGATCACTGCTAGCTTGCTTTTGTTCTAATTCTGAATGAATATCTTCTGGAGCCTCAGCAAAAACTTCCTCGATTCGCTTAGCTGAGATGTAGGACTGGTTGAGGGAATTGATCAGCATGGCTAGCTTGACCAATTCCACCAAAATCTGTAAGAGGTAATTGATAAGAGCAATGAGAGCACCTTGACTGAGCACTCCTCCTTGAATTGAAATATAGCCTTGCCAGATAATAACGAGAAGAGTTCCATTGACAATCAGATAGGTCAGAGGTGTTAATAAACTAGACCAGAAACCTGTCTTTTCTTGTAATCTAGCATAAACTTGGTTAAGGGTTTGAAAAATCTGTAACTCTCGTTTTTCTTGACCAAAAGCACGAATAACCCGCATCCCTTGCAATTGCTGGCGCGTTTCCTGAACCAGTTGGTCCGTTTTCTTTCTGAGACTACTGTAGAGAGGATTGACCAATCGAGATAACCCTACAATGACAATGGTCAAAATGGCAACCATGACTAAGAACCAGAAAGTCAACTCAGCTGAGATTCGATAAGCCATAAAAATGGCACCAAAAACGATAATGGGCGCTCGCAAAAAGAGACGCAGGAATTGATTGATACCAGTCTGAATCTGGTAGGTATCCGAAGTCAAGCGAGTGACCAAACTAGAAGTTGTCAGACGGTCTCTGCTGTCCTTGGACAAGGAAAGAATATGACGATAAAGATCGTTTGTCAATTCCTTAGCAAAGCCTACTGCTGCCTTTGCTGAGTAAAATTGAGCTATCAAGGCCACTAAAACGCCAATTACTGCAAAGATAAGGAGCAGGCCAATCTGCATCCAGAGATGACCTTGATCTCCCTGAGGTAAAGATTGGTCAACAATCCCAGCAATCACCATGGGAACCAAGAGCTCAAAAACAGCTTCTAACAGCTTGAACAAGGGGGCTAAAATTGATTCCTTGATGTAGGGTTTGAAGTAAGATAATAGGTGTTTCATAAATCCCTTCTATTCATATTCTAGAAATGAAGAAAGTGGGAAGCCCCACTCTCTGTTTTATTTGTTTAAGTAAGGCAATAGATAGCCATATCCTGCTTTTTCCATCTCATCCTTGGCCACAAAGCGTAAAGAAGCAGAATTGATACAGTAACGGAGGCCGCCTAACTCCCGCGGTCCATCTGTGAAAACATGACCCAAGTGAGCGCTGCCTGAACGAGAACGAACTTCAATTCGCTCCATTCCATGGCTCAGATCCTTGTAATAATGAATCAACTCTTTGGAAATCGGACGGCTAAAACTTGGCCAACCACAACCTGAAGCAAACTTATCCTTGGCAAAAAAGAGTGGCTCACCCGTCGTAATATCTACATAAATCCCCTCTTCAAAGGTTTGGTCATAGGCATTGGTAAATGGAGCCTCTGTAGCAGCTTCTTGTGTGACACGATAAGACTCTTCAGATAGACTGGCCTTCAACACCTCTTGACTAGGCTTTTCATAGTTTGCTGCATCAATCAATGGCTTATCAGCATCGGTCACATCGATATGACAGTAACCTGAAGGATTCTTCCTGAGATAATCTTGGTGGTAGTCTTCAGCCAGAATGTAGTGGCGTAATTGCTCCACTTCTACTGCAATCTTTCGACCCAGCATGCGTTCCTGCTCCTGTACCACTGTGTAGATAGCTGGCAAATCTGCTTCATCCTGATAATAAATCCCAGTTCGATATTGGCGACCACGGTCATTCCCTTGTTGATTGATAGATAGAGGATCGATAACTCGGAAATAATAAAGTAAAATCTCTCTGAGTGACACTTCCTTCTCATCGTAAATCACTTGGACCGTTTCTGCATGGTCTGTTTCCTTGATCAACTGGTAATTGGTCGTTTCGACTTGACCATTAGCGTAGCCAACACTGGTTTCTAGCACTCCAGAAATGCGTGAAAAATATTCCTCTA
Organism: Streptococcus sp. 3874; assembly: GCF_013276425.1. Lineage (NCBI taxonomy): Bacteria > Bacillati > Bacillota > Bacilli > Lactobacillales > Streptococcaceae > Streptococcus > Streptococcus sp. 3874. The sequence goes on from NZ_VMLA01000028.1 coordinate 4,781, forward strand.
GGCCCCAAAAACAACCACCTGCTAGATAAATTTCTGCCATCTTTATTTCTCCTTTATCACGTTTTTAACTAATACTCTTCGAAAATCTCTTCAAACCACGTCAGCTCACATCTGCAACCTCAAAACA
>NZ_VMLA01000028.1:4970-27298 GCF_013276425.1 Streptococcus sp. 3874
TTTCATTGAGTATAAACTTCTTTTCACAAAAAGGATATGAAACCCTCTGGTCAAGAGTTTCCCCATCCTATCTTCTATTCTTTATTTTGCTTCTACACGGACACCTTGGGTATCAACTCTCAAGTCATGCAGTTTTCCTTTGAAAGGTTGCTTTTCCAATTCTGCCTTAATCCTTGGCATCTTGTCATGAGAAGCCAGAACCATAACTGTCGGCCCAGCACCAGAAAGGTAGGTTGCATAGGCCCCATTTTCTTTGGTCACTTGCTTAATCATCGCAAATTCTCTTACCAAGTCCTGACGATAGCGCTCATGGAAGAGGTCTCCCTCGATTGCTTGCCCAGCGGTCACCATGTCTCCTGCCAACAAGGCAGCAACCGCTACATTGGCGATAGAACTTGCAGCAACAGCTTCCTTATAAGACAATTTTTTAGGCAAGACACTACGGCTGTCGCGAGTACGTAATTCATAGTTTGGAATGTAAGCTAGAAAATCACACTCTGGAAAGTCTGCTACGATAGCAGAGACTTGCCCTTCAACAGAACTTGCAATAACGAGATTACCATAAATGGCTGGAGCCACATTATCAGGGTGTCCTTCAATCTTGGTCGCTAACTGCAATTTTTCATGATCAGACAAGTCGAGTTGCCCCAATTGGTTGGCTAGTTCAATCCCAGCCACAATAACTGAGCTGGAAGAACCCAAACCACGCGCCAAGGGAACATCACTGGTCATTTTCAAGCGTCTAGGTTTCAAATCTGGTACAATTTGCAAAGCGATTTTGAGCAAGAGATTACGCTCATCATGTGGAATCCATTTGCCAATCTGGTGTTCAATCAACCACTCATCTCCTTCTTCGCAGACCTCAATTTGAAGATACTTGGTTACAGCTACACCGACCGAGTCAAAACCTGGCCCGATATTGGCACTGGTTGCAGGTACAATAATCTTCATCTTATTCTCCTAGCACCTTGAAGGTATTCAAGAGGTCGAATTCTGAAACCTTCTTCAATTCAGCTGAGACATTTTCAAGCTGGGCTTTATTAATCTTGTGTGTGATGATAACGACACGCGCCTTGTCACCCTCTTTGCCATCTTGAAGGATTTGCTTAAAGGAAATATCTTGAGCATTGAAGATTTCAGCCAACTTCAAGACCTGACCTTTTGAGTCTGGAGCCAAGATTGAGAAATAGTAGTTTGCTTTGACATCTTCAGGATTTGCCAAGACCAAGTCACGGCTATATTCGTTGAAGTCTTTGCCAATAGTACCATCATTCAAACGACGAACGATACGGACAATATCAGCTACAACACTTGTTGCAGTTGGTTTTTGACCCGCACCTGGTCCGTAGTACATAGACTCACCAATACCGATAGATTCTACAAAGACAGCGTTCATTACGCCATTCACACTAGCAAGTGGGTGCGCTTTAGGTAGGAAGGTTGGAGTCACTTCTGCAGCAATACCTGAAGAAGTTTCCTCAATAGAACCAACCAATTTCACTACGTAACCAAGCTCTTGAGCTACAGCTACGTCTTCTGGTGTGATATTGCGGATTCCCTTGTGGGCTACATCATCAAAGGCAATCTTCATGCCAAAGGCAAATTGGCTCAAAATAACCATCTTGTAGGCTGCATCAATCCCATCTACGTCATTCGTCGGATCGCTTTCTGCAAATCCTAGACGTTGTGCTTCCGCAAGAGCATCATCGTAAGACCAGCCTTCTTCCACCATCTTGGTCACCATGAAGTTGGAAGTTCCGTTGACTACTCCAAGCACGCGCGTAATTTTATCAGAAGCCAAGGAATTTGCTAAAGTACGAAGAATTGGAATCCCACCAGCAACTGCTGCTTCGTAGTAAAGTGCTACCTTGTTAGCTTGAGCGATTTCTAGCAATTCTGCGCCATGGACAGCCAAAAGGTCCTTGTTAGCAGTAACAACGTGTTTTCCAGCTTCCAAGGCACGAGTGATAAAGGTTTTAGCAGGTTCGATACGCCCCATCAATTCCACTACGATTGTAATGTCTTGATCTGATAAAATATCATCCACATTGGTTACAAAGTTAAAGTCATTCCCTGCTGCAAGTAAGCGATTCTTTTCATCTTCATCCTTGACCAATACCTTAGCAACTTCAATCTCTGAATGTGCTGATTGATTGATTTTTTCTCCATTTTCCTTTAGGAGGAAAGGCACACCACTTGCAACGGTACCAAATCCTAGTAAAGCAATTTTAACTGTCATCTTTATCTCCTCGAAATTTTCTAATATAGCCATTATAACAGAATTTTGTGAAAATTCCTATCATAGTAAATCACTATTTCAGTCTAGAAAAGAAAAAAACGAATCTGATGATTCGCTCTTCCTAAAATCTAGAAATAATTTTCCAGAAGTGATTATCCAATCTTTTGCAGATTGGTCACTGCATCGTGATTCATCAAGACTTGGCCATACTCCTGCAAGACTGAACGACTGATGTCACTATCGTCCGCAAACTCGCGCATACGGGCCAACAGCCAAGCTGGATATGGACTTGGATGATTTTCAATATCCACTAAAATGGTCAAATAATAGCGCTCATTCATCTTGTAGAGTTCAGAAGTTTCCATCTCAAAAGTCACTGTCTTAGCAAAAGCCACCAAGTCAGCCAACTTAGCAAAAGAAAGGATGTAGTAGATGTAAGGTTCTTTCTTACTCTCAGCTTCTTGTTCAGCCTGCTCCTGCTCTTCTTCCTTGGCTTCGACTTGCTCTAAAGATTGAATCGCTTCGATATCATCCTTAGTTTTGTCTGCGATGCTCTTTTCTAAGGTTTTAATAAACTCATCTGGCGACATTTGAGCCAATTCTTCCATATCTGGTAAATCCGATAAATCTTCAAAATCTAGATTTTGGTCAATCTTTGATTTGGTTACAAAGACATCAACCTTATCAGGTTTTGGAGTCACACGGAAGCTCAACATACCTGTATCTAGAAAGCTATCAGGCATCTCTAACTCATCCAAGATAGCATAAAAAAACTCTTCTGTTTTTTCTTGAGGGACAAGAAAGTCAGCAATCTCCATGCCACGATCCATCAAATCCTCTAAAGACATCGTGATTTTCAAAGTTGTATCACTAATTTGTTTCATTTTCATTGCTAGTAACCTCATACTTTCAGTTCTATCTATTATACTAGATTTTTACGATTTTATCAAAAGAAGGCTCCTCTATACGGATAGATTTTCCCTAGGGTCTTTCTATAGGAGACTCCAAGAGAAAATTTCTGCAGACAGATAGAAAAAGCCTTCAAAATCAAACTTCTTGTTCGACTTTGAAGACCTAATACATCAGAAAGCTTATAGTTTAAAGGTTGCTACACCGAGGATAGAACGATTTAAGTTTCTAAGAATTTGAAGACTTTGTTCAAATTTCTTATAACGAGTCACTCCGTACTCTTCAACAAGAAGGACTGTATCTCTTTCCAAAAGAGATGATACATCCTGTAAATCTACAAAATGCATTCCTTTTAAAGCCTCTTGACTCTGTTTCAATTTATCTAGGATAGCTTTATTTGAGCTAACGATTGTTAATTCTTGTCCAGCATTTTTGTATGACAAGACATCTGCTAGGTTAGCAATTGTTGTAATCTCTGTTACAAAATCAATTTGATACTGAGAAAAATCACCTGCTCTATTGATTGTTGGATTAAAGAGATAAATCAATACATTCCCCATCACAACCAAAATCACACAAACTACTCCAATAACAGCTAAACGGAGAATCAAGTTTTTCACATTCAATCCAAGTGCTGTCTCACCATTTGCATTCAATTCTTTAGAGTTGATGGTTTCCAATTTTTCAATTTTTACATTTGCAAAAGTGTGTTTAAATTTCTCAATCAATCCATCAATTTTTCGCTCTAACAAATCATTAGCATCTTTACTTGATGTCAAAATTTTCACACCAACCCCTGCATCGTCAATCATATAGTAGACGGTCAATTTTTTCCACCAATAATCATTCGTTGAATTTTTCAAGGTTGTTTCTGTCGTGTCTAATTCACTGGCAATTTTTTTCAACTCACTGGGTTCTACATCATTGAAAAGATAAGCTCCATTCAAATTCCCATCAATCAATTTCCCATAAAAATCACTATAACCACCAATTTGATGATTCAAAATTGTTTTAGCTGAGTCTTCTGGAGGAGTGATTTTATAGCTAAGATAAGTTGAATAACTTGTTGTATCTTTGACAGTGTTTTTATTCCTAACTGCTTTAATTGTAAATGGTACAGCAATGAGAGCAAATAAAGCGATGAGAGCTAAAATATTTGCTTTTCGTTTTTTGTAAAGATTTGCAAATAAATCAGCTACTGAATAATGTTCAAACATGATTTTTTTCTCCTTTGTTTAGTAGATACTGGTTCTCTTTTGTAAGCATTTTTGCTACAAATATAATCACAAGAACAATTCCCCAGAATTGCATTGTAAATAAATTGAAGAAACTTTCTGAAAAGCTACTTCTAGGCATAAAGAATAGATTATTCAAGATGAGTAAAGACAAGGCAAATAGGATTGTTCTTGAACGATAGGCTACTTGCAGCATGGCTATAAATAGCATACCGAGTAAGAGACTAAGTAGAAAGACTCCTATCATACCATAGTCTGTATACAACTCCATGATATAACTACTTCCGATACCATGTCCTTTTAAATATTCCTTGTTCAAAACAAGATAGGACAAATTGTGGGCATAACTATTACTATCAATAGCTAGCTCCACACTATTGGTTGTATGTTCAAAGGCTTTTCCTCCGAAAATAGCCCCCAAGCTTCCCCTTGCAAAATAATCAAGGACAGGACCAAATGTAAAATTACGGAAATCTCGGTAAGGGAGGCTACTGTTAAATAGAAAACCTCGAGCCAGAACGCCAAAACTGGTTCCTTGTTTATAGATAAAGTCAAGCAAGATATCCCAGAAACCTGTATGGGAAACCTGGACATTATCCCGTACATAATTGAGCACTCCCATTGCTAACATGAGAATAGGAGAACCTACAAAAATCGCTAACTTTTCTTTAAACCCAATCCATTTTCCTTTTTCAGTTTGCTCTCGCATAAAGTAATAAACAAAAGCAAATAAAATACTTAAAATAAAGGGATTTCGTGTCCCAATTGCCAAATGAATAGTATTAGCTGCAATAAAGGAGACAAGCACTGCTGTTGCCTGCAATTTCTTTGGCTTGGTTGCCAAATACATACACATTGCATAGACCGTAAATGTTGATAAGATATAGGTAAAATAGGGCAGTTTACTTTCAAAGTTTGCATAGTAGGCATAGTAGGAAGTCTGCAAGCGATACAGGAGCCGTTCGAATAACCGAATGAAATAGAAAGGATAGGTTAGAAGAAAAACTCCTAGTGATACAAAGCGTAACCGCTTGATATAAACCTCTTTTAGAGAATTTCCTATATTTGCTACTTTTATTTTCTTCCTAGCTATGAAGTAACGAGCCAGAATGCCTCCTATGGTCAAGCCCAGAATCGAAACCATGACAACTATAAAGGCAAAACGATAGGCTATTGGATGATAGGTATCCAAAGCACCATCCCTAAAATAATCAATGGTCGGTCTTGATACCAGAAATACAAAAATGGTTAAATAGAAAATAAAATGGATTAAGTAATACTTGATGTTATTCCAGCAGGCAATTAAGCTACTAACCAGTAAGAACAATAAAGTAGAAAGCAAGCTAACATTGTTATTATTAAACAGATATACAATTCCACTTACTAGCGTCAAAGCATAGCTGACTATGGTCAAACTAAATAACAATCGTTTTCCATCAATCACTTGCTCACCCCCGTTCTAATGTAATTTTTTAGATTTTTCAATATTTTTTAGTAATAAGAATCGATATAAGGAAATATTTATGAATAGAGCCAAAGCACTAATTCTTCTCCCCTTACGGAAAATTGGATTCCTAGAAATAGCAAGGGCATGGCCTTTTAAAAAACGATGAATCTGAGAATAGGCTTCAAACTGTTTATACTGATCATCTAGCAACATCTTATCCAGAATAAAGAAGTTAGCATAGGCCAATCTGAAAAAAGCAACCTCTTTCAAGTCAGAATAGTTTTTCACAACTTCATTGTAAAACTTTTGGTAGATATCAATATAGGCTAAATCCTTCTCTGCATAGGGTTTAGTTGTAATACTATCCCCTCTATGGAAATAGTAATAATAGGGTTTGGTATTAACAACGTACTTTTTAGCCAACTTGATTAAATCAAAATGATAATAAGCATCTTCATAAATCAATCCCTTTGGAAAGGATAGGGCAGTTGCAATCTCTCTCTTGATTAGCTTATTGCAGATTGTTCCAGGTATTTTTTCACCTATGAGGTATTCCCTCAGAAATGTTTGGGAATCACAGACAAAATAATCATCCTGATTGGCTGACTGTGGACTTTCATCATTAGCATAGACATTCATGACACCACAGCTTGAAACATCCGCATCTTCTTGAATTAATTGCTCATATAAGCTCTGAATCATTTCTGGATGGATATAATCATCTGAGTCAATAAAAATCAGATAATCTCCGTGAGCCTGCTTCATTCCATCATTTCGTGCTTGTGACAAACCTTCATTCTTTTTATGAAGCACTGACACCCTATCATCTAGTTCAGCGATTGAATCACACAAGCGACCACTTTCATCCGTTGCTCCATCATCAACAAGAATGATTTCCAGATTTTGATAAGTCTGCTTCTGAATGGAAGCTATCGATTTTTCTAGGTACTGCGCCACATTATAGACTGGCACAATGACACTAATTAATGCAGTTTCCATGCTACTCCTCTAATAGTTTTTCTACTTGTTCGATTTGTTTGGCAATTGTAAATTGTTGAATGAATTGGCTAGCCTCATTGACATCGAAGTTTGAGGTAGAGGTCATGTAGTTCGTAATTGCCTTAGCTGCCTCTTGATTGCTCTCAATGATTTGTCCAAATCGTCCTTCTTGGGATAATTCCTCAGCCCCTCCGACATCCGTAGAGACAAAAGGGATTCCAAGGCTCAAGGATTCCACATAAACACCAGGAAAACCTTCTTGTTTAGACATAGACAAGAGGATCTTCATCTGAGACAAATACTGGTATGGATTTTTTTGATAACCAAGGAAATGCACATAGTCTTCAAGCTCATACTCTTTAACTCGTTTTTTCAGTTCCTCTTCCATATCACCAGCCCCGATAAAATAGAGATGATAGTTTTTCCCCTCTTGGTGCAATAACCGTATCACTTCCACCACACGGTCAGAACCCTTATTTTCCTCAATCCGTCCGATGGTACAGATACTTTGAGGAGCAATCTCGATATCGATCTTCTCTTGAGATTTTTCTAAAATAGTCTTAAAATCATATCCATTGTAGACTGTCTGTAATTTAGAAGCATAATCTGGATAGACTTCCTTGATAGAATTGCTGGTCTTTTTTGAAATTCCTACAATGGTATTCGCAGCATCCAACTGGCTTCTATGTGATTCTCTTTTAGAGCTATCCTTAAGAAGTTCTTCGATACTTCCATGAATCCAAGAGATTTTCTTGACTTCTTTTCTTTTAGAAAACAACAGTGGTGGATTCATAATGGTAAAAGAAACTTCAACATCATAGTCATCTTTTACAAGCAAGCGACGAGTCAGCCTTGGAAAATAAATTCTCATTCTCCACAAAAAAGCTCGTAACCATCTAGCTTGGCGATAATCTTGAAGGGATTTTAAAATGCCTACATGCTTGGGAACAGATTCGTATCCCTTGTCAAAGTGCTCCATTTCAAGAATATCAATATCATACTTTTCTGGATCCAGATTTGAAACAATTGTCGACAGAATCTTCTCTGCTCCACCCCCGAGAGAAAAAGACCACATAAAAAATAAGATTTTTTTCTTAGCCACCATATTCTCCCTTGTATTCTGTATAAGACTTATCCATATCAGCGATGACAGCATCATGATGCGGTACTTGCTTGTCTGCTGGCGGAGGCGTCATATAATCTCCAAAAGCAGTGCTGAGATAAGCATCATAGCCAACTGGAATAGGCATCTCTGTTCCTTCAAATGGCAAGAAAAGATTATCTTCAAAAGATTCGATTAGGTACTTATTTCTCATGTAGCCAGGACCTGAGCATAGTTCCGTGATTCCATCGCTCTCAGCCAAATCATACTTAGTCATTTCTTTCTCAGCTTTTTTCCAGATGCGATAACGGAGAGATTTTGGAGTCAAACCCAGTAAAATGCGACTTCCCCATTTCATGAGAGCACCATGCTTTTCTGGAATAGTTTGCGCACAAAAGAGTGAATAAATCAAGGCCCAACGAACCTGTTTTTTCCGCTCAGCTGGATCTTTCGGATAATAATCCAAAGGCAAAACATCCAAGGCCAGACCATGTGGCAAATCCAAATCCTGCTGATAAGGCTTGATACAGGTGGTTTCCTTGTCACGAATGGTAATAAAAAGATTACGATCAACAAAATCCTTGTAACTCTTTGACAAGAAATAACGTTCATCTGCATAACGAGGCCATAATTCTGCTAATTTCTCATAATCTTTACGAGGCATAAAAAAGTCTAGGTCGTCGTCCCAAGGAATAAATCCCTTGTTTCGAAGGGTACCAATAGCGCCTCCGCCACAGAGATAACAGAGCAAATCATGTTCTTTACAAAAGGCCACAAAATATTCAGCCATCTCCAGACTACGAGCCTGAATTGCTTTTAAATCAGTCATATTGTTCATTATTCTTTCTATCGTATCGTTTCATTATACCACAAACAAGGGGTGAAAATCTATTGCAGACTGTAAAAAATCAAAGCCTGACTGCTATCCAAATAGCTATCAAACTTTGATTTTTCTGTCTTATACTCTTCGAAAATCTCTTCAAACCACGTCAGCTTCACCTTGCCGTAGGTATNNGGCTAGCTTCCTAGTTTGCACTTTAATTTTCATTGAGTATTATCTTATCTCAAGCCCATTTGAGCGAGCTTGGTTTGATATTTGTTTTGATCAACCAGCAAGCCCAAGCCTCCATAAACATCATAGGCATCTACCCAGTCACCCAGTTCTGGAATCGTCAATTTTTCAATACCATTTTTTGCTCCATCCAAAACAGATAAACCGTTTGTTAGGAGGAAAGTATAGGGTACGTTGGTTGAGGTCATAGCAAAAACCTTTCCAAGAGCTTCAGAACCAGTGAAAAGTTTAGTGGGATCTTTAATTTGCTCTAAAATTGCTGTTAAAACTTGTTGCTGTCTTTTTGTACGGCCGTAATCCGCCTCATCATCATCACGGAAACGAGCATAATTGAGCAGGGTCGAGCCATTCATCTGCTGTTTTCCGACTTTAATGGTTTGGGTTGGAGACTCAGTCTCGGTAGCATATAAATCATCTCCGACTGTAGCTTCTGTTAGGGGACGCCCATTCAATGTTGAAAATTGAGCATCAATCGTCACCCCATCAGGGAAAAGCGTGTCAATCGCTGTGGCAAAGGCCTGGAAATCAACCAAGGCGTAGTACTTAATGTCCAAGTCAAAATTATCTTTCAAGACTTGGCGAACCATTTCTGCCCCTTTTTGCCCCTCTTGTTCTCCTAACTCGTAGGCTACGTTTAACTTGTTATCTGTCTGTTTTCTACCATTAATCACTTGACTATAACCATCTATATAGACCAAATTATCACGCATGAAACTGACTAGCTTCATTTTCTTATCTGAGCCCCCGACATTTAATACCATAATAGAGTCAGTTCGTGTCTCAACACTATTTTGACCGATTCGACCGTCTGTCCCCATGATCAAAATATTAACTCCATCTCTAGTGTCCTGACCATTAAAGACTTGAACCTGTGCTGCCTTAGCATCAGCAGTTTTCTTTGCGCTAGCATCTTGGTAACCACGCAAAAACATGAATACCATGGCCAAAGCCACACAGACCAAAAGTGAAAAAATCACCATAAAAATTCGTTTAAGACGGAGCTTCCGTCTTTTCTTTTTTGGAGGGAAAGAGAGTGCTTGTGATTTGGATTGTGAGCGACTCCGGTTCGCATAGCTTGGTAAGTCAACCTGCTCTTCTCTTTCTTGTTCCAAGCTAGAGCTACTATTTCCCCTAGCAAGAGTTAGCTTTTCTTGCAAATAGGCAAACTCATTTTTTTCTCTCTCATTGAGATAATGAATATTTTTTAGCAAATAATCATAACGCAACTGCTCATGATGACTTAAGGGATTTTCTTTACTCATCTTCTCTCCTTTCCATGGTCTGATATTGGATAAATAGGATAGGCACCCAGAATTTTATACTGGATTCCAATCGCTTCTAATTCTTTTTGGGCAAAGTGGACCAAGTCCTTATCGGTATAATCCACATCGATAATGAAAAAGTATTCACCCAGTGCTGTCTTGAGTGGACGACTTTCAATTTTTGTCAAGTCAATTCCTCGCCAAGCAAAGGTCGACAGGGCCTTATAAAGTGCACCTGGAAGGTTGTCAGGTAATGTCAAGGCCAAACTCATCTTTTCAGTTTGTGCTTGCAAGGGAATAGAAGGCTTTTCAGCTCCTAGAACCCAGAAACGTGTGAAATTGGCTTCCATTTCCTGAATATCCTCGGCAATCAGTTCCAATCCATATTCTTCAGCAGAACTTCTAGGTGCAACTGCTGCAAAGGGCTGGTCTGGATGTTCGGAAATAAAACGGGCCGCATAAGCTGTACTAGCTGTTACCTCGATTTGAGCCTCTGGATATTGTTCATCGATGAATTTCTTTCCTTGAGCCAAGGCCTGTGGATGTGAAAAAATCTTTTCAATCTTAGTATGGCCTGGAACCACCATCAACTGCTGATGAATAGGCTGAACGATTTCTGCTACTGCTTGGATGTGAGCCTGATGAAAAAGATAGTCCAAGGTTTCATGAACACTACCCTCAATAGAGTTTTCAACTGGCACCACAGAATAGTCCACTAATCCTTGCTCATAAGCCTTGATGACATCTGTAATGTTGGCAAAAGCCTGCAATTCCTCATTAGGAAAAGCTGTCTGCACAACATGGTGTGAAAATGATCCCTTGGGACCTAGATAAGCAATTTTCATCTTAGTTCCTCTATAATTTCCTCCGGACTTAGCTTGGTCACATCCAAAATCCGACTAGCCACTTCCTCATACCAAACCTGTCTTTCTTGGAAAATAGCTGCAAGTTCTTCCTTGCTATTATTTAGAAAAAGCGGGCGCTGATTATCCTTATCAGCTGCGATACGTTGGTAGAGGGTTTCAAAATCTGCTTTCAGGTAGATGTTATCTGTATTAGTCTTGAGTAAGTCACGATTTCTCTGAGAAATAACCACTCCTCCTCCAGTTGACACGACTTGGTCTGTTTGTAGTAAATTAGCTAGGACTTCTGACTCTACCTGACGAAAGGCCGCTTCGCCCTTTTCCGCGAAAAATTCCGCAATGGACATACCTAAACGCTTCTCTATCAGAGCATCCATATCAAGGTAGTCTGGGTCTAAACCTCTTGCAATAGTCGATTTGCCAGCACCCATAAAGCCTAGTAACACCTTAGCCATGAGTCAAGTTCTCCAAATCATCAAAGAAGCTAGGATAGCTGGTATTGATGGCTTCTGCCCGATCAAGTTCCACTTCTCCATCTGCAACCAAGAGAGCTGCGATGGCTGTCATCATGCCAATTCGGTGGTCTCCAAACGTATTGACTCTAGCACCGTAAAGAGCGGATTTTCCTTTGATAATCATTCCATCTGCTGTAGGTGTGATATCTGCTCCCATACTATTCAGGGCGTCTGCCACCACCTGAATGCGGTCTGTTTCCTTGACCTTAAGTTCCTCAGCATCCTTGATAACTGTTACACCTTGGGCTTGGGTCGCAAGTAGAGCGATAATGGGCAATTCATCAATCAAACGTGGAATCAAGGCACCGCCAATCTCTGTTCCTTTCAAGTCTGAAGACTCAACAGTCAAGGTAGCAGATTTAGCGACTGGGTCAATTTCAGTCATTTCCAATTTTCCACCCATGGCGCGAATGACATCAATAATACCGGTGCGCGTTTCGTTGATACCCACATTCTGCAGCACTAGACGAGAGTTTGGAACAATCAAACCTGCGACTAACCAAAAGGCTGCACTGGAAATATCTCCTGGTACGACCACCTTCTGTCCTGTCAATTTTTGTGGCCCTTGGACTGTGATTTTCTTGCCCTCCACACTTAAATGGCCACCAAATTGTTGCAACATATCTTCAGTATGATTACGGGTGCACTCTTTTTCGATAATCACTGACTCCCCCTGAGCCTGCAAGGCCGCAAAGATCAAGGCTGACTTGACTTGGGCAGAGGCAATTGGCAACTCATACTGAATAGGTCTTAGGGTTTTCGTCCCTTTTAAGTGAAGAGGAGGCAGGTCTCGCTCAGTTTGTCCCGAAATGCTAACGCCCATTTTTTTCAGAGGAATCGTCACACGATCCATAGGACGTTTGGAAAGACTGTCGTCTCCAAACATTTCTACTTCAAAATCTGCACCTGCAAGGACACCTGAAATCAGGCGAATCGAGGTACCAGAATTTCCCATATCAAGGGCATTTTGCGGAGCTTTTAAGCCTTCCATACCCACACCTTGAATGGTAATAACCCCATCTTTGTCCTCAATTTCAACACCAAGGTCACGAAAAACCTGCATGGTCGAAAGAACGTCTTCACCTCGCAGAATATCATAAACCTTGGTCTCACCCTCAGCCAAACTTCCAAAGATAATGGAACGGTGGCTGATAGACTTGTCACCTGGAACGCGGATACTGCCATGTAAGTGGCGAATGTTTGTTTTTAGTTTCATACTGGACCTCATACTTGCAATACTTTTACCTATTTTATCATAAAAAGCCAGAAATTCCTTAAAAATTCTGACTTTAGGATAGTTCTTTTCTTATTTTAGCAATTCTGAAACTGGTTCGAAAACAATTTTTTCAATGTCAGAAAGGTAAATGGCCAATTGTTGTTGCTTGGTAAAGAATTCTGACAAGAGGCTGTTCCCTTGAATCTGTTTACCAAAGCCTTCCATTTTCGCTTGGAAGGATGCGTCTGGCATTTGCCCTGTCTGGGCTAGTCTTTGAATTTCTTCTTGGAAGGCAACATATTCTGTAAAGATTTTACTTGCCTCAGCATCTGCTGCAATCGCATCTTTAGCTGCTTTAACAGCCTTGTATTCTGGTAATTCGCGTAGACCGCGACTGAGTTCGTTTGCACTATCGTAAATATTTGACATGATTTTCTCCTTATTCATTTCTTTTTAAATTACTAGTCACTCTGTGGTCTTTATTATTGTGCAATCACTTTTATATGACCTCTTGAATGTCCATTGCTTAATTCCTTATCTGGTATATACTCTATCTTCAAAGTTCCTAAATTAGAACCTGTTTTTATTTCATTTGACATAAGATTATCAAAATAGTTCTCTATCTCATCATCAGATAAGGATGATTCAATCGATTTAACAATATCATGAAATACTTCTTTCATTCCTGCAACACCAGATTCACTATTTTCATTTGTCTGATTTATTGTTACATTGATTTTATCAGTATCATTTGCATGTAAAAGCTCCAAGTAGTATCCGTAGCTTGATGCGAAATATTTACTTTTATATTTTATTTTTATATTTCCTTTTTTGATATTTTCTAATGGGCTATTAGAATTTTGATTATAGCTATTGATAAACTCATTAATAATTCTATCGTCTACATACTTTGAATTGGTTTTCTCTTAACTTATTTCCTTGTTGGATGGTTCATTTTTTGTCTCAACACTGGCTTCTGAAGTAGTTTTCACATCTTTTTTAACAGCGTAAGCTCTAAGTAAGATAAAAGAAATAAAGATAACACCAAATATGAATTTAAGCTCTATTTTAGGCATATTTTTCTCCTTATTTGATGACGACTGTGTGGTCGGTATTTTCTGTTATGAGATGCTCGGCTCTTTCCAAGTCTTGAGCATTTTTAAATGAAATTTGTAGGATTCCGTGAATATCTTCACGATTTTCCTCGTTGATGTGGATGTTAACCAAGGAAGTTCCACGTAGCAGTTCCAAAATCCGCAGGATGACATCTTCTTCATCAGGAACGTCAACATAGAGGTCGTAAGAGCTATCCACACCACCACGCTTATGGATTTCCATGGTCTGGCGTTGTTCACGCGCTTGGTTAAAAAAATTCCAAATTTGCTCTTCATCCCCCTTACTAATGGCCTGACCAATCGCTTCCAAACGTTCCTTAAAATCCTCAATTCGGTCTAGAATAGTCTCACGATTGGACAAGAGAATAGAGGTCCACATACCCGGCTCGCTTTCCGCAATTCGGGTCATATCTCGAAAACCACCGGCCGCAAAGCGCCTTACCATCTCATGTTCTTGAGCATAGACCGCAGTCTGCTCCATGAGACTAGAAGCCAGAATATGAGGGAAATGGCTAATCTGAGAAGTCACACAATCATGCTCCTGGGCATCAATCTCGATAAAACGAGCATGAAGACCTGAAAGCAGATCCTTCATTTCCTTAAGCGTGTCCTGACTTGTCAGCCTCGAAGGTGTGAAGATATAATAGGCGTTTTCAAAAAGATTGACATCCGCAGAAGCTGCCCCTGTCTTGTGACTACCAGCCATGGGATGGGCCCCGACAAAGCGAACAGACTTGCCAGCCAAATACTGCTCCGCCGCATCCACAATGGCTGACTTGGTCGAACCAGCATCTGAAATAATGACCCCTTCTTTCAAGTTCAAACCTGCCAACTCCTGTATAAAAGCAATGGTCTGCTTGATTGGCAAGGTCAAAATGATGACATCAGCCAGAGGAGCAAAACTGGCAAAATCATCCGTTGCTCGGTCAATCATGCCTTCTTTCAAGGCAATATCTCTCGAAGCTTGACTGCGATTATACCCTAAAATTTCATAATCTGGATGATCGCGTTTGATACCAAGTGCCATAGAGGCTCCAATCAAACCAAGACCTGCGATATAGATTGTTTTTGCCATAGGAACTCCTTAATAGTTCTTTGTATAATCTCGGTGTTGGGCTACCGCTTCTTTTAATTCCTCTAGATTGTCTGATGAGAATTTTTCAAGGATTTCTTGTGCCAGAACCGTTGCCACAACGGCTTCCATAACCACTCCTGCTGCTGGAAGAGCGGTCGGATCACTTCTTTCGACTGTTGCCTTGTAGGGTTCATGGGTTTCGATATCCACACTCATAAGTGGTTTGTAGAGAGTAGGGATGGGCTTCATCACGCCGCGAACAACGATGGGTTGCCCATTAGTCATACCACCTTCAAAGCCACCTAGATTATTGGTACGGCGGGTATAACCGTCTTCTTTAGACCAGAGAATTTCATCCATGACTTGGCTGCCTTTACGATAACCAGCTTCAAATCCAAGACCAAATTCCACCCCTTTAAAAGCATTGATAGAAACAATTGCTTGGGCCAATCTTGCATCCAATTTTCTGTCCCATTGGACATAGGAACCAAGACCAACTGGAACACCTCCAACGACTGTCTCCACAACCCCACCGATGGTATCACCGTCACGTTTGATTTGGTCAATGTAATCCTTGATTTCCTGTTCCCGTTCTTGGTTGACAATAGAAACGTCAGACTGGGCAGCTCGTTTCTTAATCTCAGCAACTGTGAGATTCTCAGGAACATCGATTTCCTTGCCACCAAAAACCACGACATGATTAGCAATCTCCATACCCAGCTCAGCCAAGAGGCGTTTGGCCACTGCCCCCACTGCTACCCGCATGGTGGTTTCACGAGCTGATGAACGCTCCAAAGAATTTCTTAAATCATCAAAACGGTACTTGATGCCCCCAACCAAGTCGGCGTGACCTGGACGAGGATGGGTGATTTTTCGTTTGCTTTTAAGGCGGTCTTCAATGTCCTCTGCAGACATGATGTCCAGCCATTTCTGGTGGTCCTTATTGACGACATCCATGGTAATAGGCGCCCCTGTCGTCTTCCCGTGGCGAACGCCCGAAGTAAAGATAACTTGGTCGCTCTCAATTTTCATACGACCACCGCGGCCGTAGCCACCCTGACGGCGTTTAAGGTCGCCATTGATATCCTCAGCTGTCAAAGGAAGCCCAGCTGGAATTCCCTCAATGATAGCTGTCAGACGGGGGCCGTGTGATTCTCCTGCAGTTAAATATCTCATACACTCTCCTTATTTTACCAAGTAGTCTTTCATCTCTTCCAGAGAAACTGGGTGAATGGTCGCTGAACCAAGCTCTGGCACCAAGACCAATTTCAAGATGTTGCCACGCGCTTTCTTGTCATGAGTCAAAGCCTGATAAAGCTTGTCAACATCCCAGTTTTCATAGTCAACAGGCAAGCCAAATTTCTGACACATAGCTGTAATGGACTGAGTTATTCCTTCTGGCATAAGGCCTTTTTCCTCAGCCACCTTGGAAATCTGCACCATTCCCATGGCAACAGCTTCACCATGCATGACTTTCCCATACCCAGCCGTCGCTTCAATGGCATGACCAATGGTGTGGCCAAAATTGAGGTAAAGGCGAACACCATTGTCCAACTCATCCTCAACTACCATCTTGCGCTTGACCTGACAAGAATGTTCAATCAAGGTCTCTGCATGTTCCAGAATGCTCTCAACAGAACCATCCAGCTCCGTCAAAAGAGCCCACAGTTCTGGATCCTCAATCAAGCCATACTTGATGACCTCCCCCATCCCTTCAATCAACTCTCTTTTTCCAAGCGTTTCAAGGACAAGCGGGTCAATCAGAACCCCATCTGGTTGGGCAAAGGTACCCACCATATTCTTAGCAAATGGAGTGTTAACGCCTGTCTTTCCACCGATAGACGAATCCACCTGGGCAGTTAAACTGGTCGGAATCTGAACAAAGTGAATACCCCGCATATAGGTAGAGGCTACAAAACCAGCCAGGTCCCCAACGACACCACCGCCGAGAGCCACGATTCCATCGCTACGAGTCAACCCCTGCTTAACTAGAAATTCATATACTTTCTGAACAGTAGTTAAATTCTTTCTTTCTTCCCCTTCTAAAAAGTCAAAAACAGCTACCTGAAAACCAGCATCTTCTAGGCTGAGTTTGACCTTCTCAGCATAAAGAGAAGCTACATGGTTGTCTGTTACGATGAGCACTTTTTGTGGTTGCCATAGTTCTCGCAACCATTGACCAGCCTGAGCCAGACAACCTTTTTCAATCTGAATATCATAAGGATGATGAGGAATATCGATTCTGATTTTCATAGGAGAGTCTCCCTTTCTTTATTGGTATTTTTCTGTTAAAGACTGCCAAATCTCTTCTGTCGGCATTTCCTTGCCTGTCCACAGTTGAAAAGCTTCTGCAGCTTGATAGAGCAACATTCCCAGACCATTGACTGCTGGATTGCCCTGACTTCTAGCCCATTTCAAAAATGGCGTTTCAAAGGGTTGGTAAATGATATCTGCGACCAAGAGAGTCTCTGTCAGATTGATGTTTTCTGGAACTGGGGATGATTGACCATCCATGCCCACACTAGTCGCATTGACCAGTAAGCCCGAATCGGCAATCCTTGCTTGCAGTTCCGAAACATCTTCTAAAGCATACAAGTCCACTTTAAAGCCTGTCTGCTCCTGTAACTTGTCTAGGTGAGGTCTTGTTTTTTCCATAGAAACGGAACGAACAAAGACCGAAATCTGACTGACACCATCCAAAATGGCTTGCGCTATAATGGACTTGGCCGCACCACCTGCACCCAGCAGGGTCATCTTCTTACCTGTAATTGTAAAAGAAGGCAAACTCTTAAAGAATCCCTTGCCATCTGTATTATATCCAATCAAATTCCCATTCTCATTGACAACCGTATTGACCGCACCAATCAAGCGCACCTCATCGCTCAGCCCGTCCAAATAAGGAATCACCTGCTCCTTATAGGGCATGGACAGATTGATGCCAAACATCTGGTAGCGACAAATATTGGCTACTGTTTCTGCCAAATCACCCGCTTCAATCTCCCAAGCAACATAAACACCATTGGTAGCTGTCGCCTCAAAGGCCCTATTGTGGATGAAGGGAGAAATAGAATGTTTAATAGGATTGGCAACAACTGCAGCTAAACGTGTATAGCCATCAAGCTTCATCCAAAATCTCCCTGATTTTTTTCATGCTAGCTAGAGAAATCTGACCAGGGGCACTAGCCTCATCCAGACTGGCAAAAGACCAACTCGAACCAGTCACATCCGCAGTGATACGAGAAACCTTGCCCACCTTACCCATAGAAATAGTTACATATTCCTGCTCAGGATTGAGAGTTTTAAAGCCCCGTGTATAGTTCATCAAGTCTAGCACATCCTGCTCCGTATGAGCCATCACCGCAACCTTGACAAGTTTTGGATTTAGGCTCGTCAACTCTGACAAGATTTCCATCATATTTTCAGGTGTTTCTTGGAAATTGTGGTAACTCAAAACGAGATTTGGGAAGTCCAGCATTTCCTCAAAAACATCCTTGTAGCTATAGTACTCAAAATCAATATAGTCTGGTTGATAGAGTTGCACCACTTCCTTGATTAAATGGATATATTCTTCTGAAGAAAGGTCAATTTCTCCCCCTTCAGAGCGAGTTCGTAGCGTGAAAACCAACTCACGACCTGCGAATTTTTCAAAAATAGCTGGAGCCACCTGCAAAATCGCTTCTTTAGGCAGATAGTCGGCACGCCATTCAATGATGTCGGCATCCAGGTACCTCGTGGCATCCAGAGCCTGGGCCTCCTCTAAACTTCTTGGCATTACTGAAACGATTAATTTCATTTACTAACCTTCATACTAATCACCTTGAGGTAATTACTACTTTCATCTTTTTTATTATAGGCGAAGTCTGCTGGAAGACCGTATTTATTTAAAATCTGGTAACTTCTTCCTGCAAAGCCTTTATCAATTTGTTCTGTAAATTTCTGACGGGAAACATTGGCAGCATTGGTACTGGCAATGATAATCCCTCCAGGATTTAAAATCTCAAGACTCTGGGAAATCAACTTGTGATAATCCTTGGCCACAGAGAAGGTTTGTTTTTTGTTCCGAGCAAAGCTAGGCGGATCTAGGACAATCACATCGTAGGTCAAGCCTTTTCGTTTGGCATACTTGAAATATTCAAAGACATCCATGACCACAAAACGATGGTCGTCTGTGCTGATTCCATTTGCCTGAAAATGCGCTTGAGACAATTCTCGTGAACGTTTGGCTAAATCAACCGAAGTTGTCTGGTTTGCTCCTCCCATGGCCGCAGCTACTGAAAAAGCTGCTGTATAAGAAAACATATTGAGCAAGGATTTACCCATAGCCAATCCATCCACCAAGCTACCACGAACCTCGTGCTGGTCTAGGAAAATCCCTGTCATCAAGCCATCATTCATAAAGACTTGATACAAGACACCATTTTCCAAAACAGTGAAAAAGTCAGGTGCTTCTTGACCATAAACATGGGTAGATTCATAGTCCAAACCCTTAAAGCGGATCTTCTCATAGGCCCCTAAAACCTCAGGAAAAACCTGTCTAAAGGCTTCTGAGATGGTCTGACGAATCTGATAAACATAAGAGTTATACCAAGAAAAGACAGCATAGTCGCCATAAAGGTCCACTGTCAGACCCCCAAAGCCATCTCCCTCTTGGTTGAAGAGACGAAAGGCAGTTGTCAAATCATCTTGATAGTAGGCGCTTCTCTTTTCTTTGGCTTGTCTAAACAGCATTTCAAAGAAAGCTTGATTGAAGGCCACCTTGTCCTTACTAACAAACCAGCCCAAGCCCTTGTTTTGCTGAGAAAGGTAGGCAGTCCCAAGAAAGGTTCCTTCTTGACCCTGCACTTCTACTTCCTGATCCTTAAGATTGACATTCTCAAGATCACTGGCTTCTAGTAAAACTAGCCCCTTAGCAAGCTTCTTTTCAACCCTTTTGCTAACTCTTATTCTATTCATAACTACCATTATATCAAACTTTTAGCCAATTCTCAAAAAAGAAACTACCCTTGCTTTTTTACTCTTCTTTTAAAAAATGGTATACTAATACTAATAAAAATTTAGGAAGTAAATGTGTGAGAATTAATTTTAACAAAATCCAAAAAGCCATGGGTACCAGACTGGGTTTTGTCCTAACCCTTTTAATCCTCTATTGGCTCAAAACCTTATTAGCCTATGCCGTTGACTTTAATTTAGATATTCAAGTGGGCAAGTTGCAGGGAAATTACCTTGCCTTTATCGCCTTTTTCAATCCCCTTCCCTTGGGATTACTCCTGCTAGCTCTAGCCCTCTATGCTCGGTCAACCAAAATCTTTTATGGTCTGAGTATAGCTATTTATAGCCTGTTATTCATTTGGCTTTATTCCAACGTCTTTTACTATCGAGAATTTAGTGACTTTATCACGGCTAATACCATGAAGGTGGTCAGCAAGGTGTCTGTTGGTACTGCAGAATTAGAGTTACTGCGCTTTTGGGATTTCATCTATTTTATGGATTTCCCACTGCTGGCTTTCCTTTTCTATAAAAAATTCATCCAGCTGGATAGGAGACCTTTCAAATTCCGCTCCAGTGTTGCCATCACTGCTCTCTCTGCCCTGCTCTTTTCAGCTAACCTTTTCTTGGCTGAAATTGAGCGTCCCGATCTCCTATCGCGAGGATTTTCGAATTATTATGTTGTTCGCGCCCTTAGTTTACCCGCCTTTTTAGGCTATAGTGCCAACCAATCATACAGTGCCAACAAGGAACGTGCCAAGGCCTCTGAGACCGACCTGCAACCTATTACAGATTATATTCAAGAACATTCGGCTAAACCTAATCCAGACTATTTCGGCTTAGCCAAAGGGAAAAATGTGATTTATCTCCACTTGGAGAGTTTCCAACAGTTCCTGCTGGACTATAAACTCAACATAGATGGAACTGAGCATGAAGTCACTCCCTTCCTCAACTCCCTCTACCATTCGCAATCAACCCTAGCCTTTTCGAATATCTTTAACCAAGTCAAGGCTGGTAAGACCTCAGATGCAGAAACCATGCTGGAGACTGGTTTGTTTGGACTTGACCAAGGTTCCTTTATGGTCAACTATGGAGGTACCAATACCCAGCAAGCTGCGCCTTTTATCCTATCAAAAAATGGCTACCAATCCAGTGCTGTCTTTCACGGCAATATTGGGACCTTCTGGAACCGAAATACGACCTACAAACAATGGGGCTATCAATACTTCTTTGATGCATCCTACTTCACCAAGCAAGACAGTAGCAATTCTTTCCAATATGGTTTAAATGATAAAATCATGATGAAAGATTCTATTCAGTATCTGGAGCATTTGCAGCAGCCTTTTTATGCCAAGTATATCACGGTGTCCAATCACTATCCCTATGCTAGCAATCTGACTGGCGATGAGCTTGGTTTCCCACTGGCTAAAACCAAAGATGAAACAATCAATGGCTACTTCCAAACAGCCAACTATCTGGACAGTGCCATTAAAGCCTTCTTTGACTATCTCAAAGAAAGTGGCCTCTATGAAAAATCCATCATCGTCATTTACGGAGACCATTATGGTATTTCCAACTCCCGCAATCCTGACCTGGCACCCTTGATTAGCAAGACTTCTGAGAACTGGTCGAATTACGACAATGCCATGTTGCAACGAGTGCCTTTTATGGTGGTCATGCCTGGCTATGAAAAAGGACAAATCATCAATACCTACGGTGGACAAATCGATATCTTACCGACTCTCGAACACCTCCTTGGTATTGAGTCCAGTTCCTTCCTTCAAGTTGGGCAAGACCTTCTGTCTCCAGACCATCAAGAAATCGTTGCCTTTCGAACTGCCAATTCCTTCGTCACACCCAAATATACCAGCTACGACGGACGAACCTACTACACTGAAAGTGGTCTTGAAATCAGCAATCTTGATGAACAAACTCAGACTGAACTAGAAATTGTTCGTCAAGCAGCTAGTCAACAGCTGAAAATCAGCGACCAGATTCAAACTGGCGATTTGATCCGTTTCTACCAAGCAGATCATCTTGGAAAAGTTGATACAGAAAGTATTTCTTACCTCAATTCCTTGCCCATTCTGCAAAAGATTGAGCAAGAAAAAGGAAGTCAGTCAACCAGCCTCTTTAGCCAACGACAAGGCAAAACTAGTACTGACCTTTTCAAGGCACCAAGTTACCAAGAACTCCACCCAGAGTCGGCTGAAACCGAATCAAAATCACAATAAAAAATGCTCTTCCGTCTTGGAGGAGCATTTCTTTTTATCAACAAAAATCAAAGAGCAAA
>NZ_VMLA01000029.1:0-13110 GCF_013276425.1 Streptococcus sp. 3874
AAGCTGATACAGATGGCGATGGCTTGACTGATAAGGAAGAAGTAGAGAAAGGAACAGACCCTACTAAAGCTGATACAGATGGCGATGGCTTCACAGATAAAGAAGAAGTAGATAAGGGAACAAATCCGAAAGATCCAAACTCGAAACCAGAATCTAAACCAGTAGATCCATCAACTAAGGATACAGATAGTGTTAAAGATCCATCAGTAACATCAGTTAAAGATCCAAGCAACTTGACTGATGCAGAAAGAGCTAAGGTAGCCGAAGAAGTTAAGAAATCTAACCCAACTGCAACAGATGTTAAAGTAGGTAAAGATGGAACAATAACTGTAACCTTCCCAGATGGCTCAACAGCAGTAATTCCAGCAGCTAAAGCAGTTGAGAAAGCTAAAGATGCAGATAGTGTTAAGGATCCGTCAGCAACATCAGTTAAAGATCCAAGCAACTTGACTGACGCAGAAAAAGCTAAGGTAGCCGAAGAAGTTAAGAAATCTAACCCAACTGCGAAAGATATTAAGGTAAACAAAGACGGATCAGTAGTTGTAACCTTTGAAGATGGTACTACATCTGTTATTCCAGCAGATAAGACAGTTAAGAAATCAGATAGTTCAGTAGCAGTTAATCCAGCTACCAACCAAGATTCACCTGCTCAAGCACCAGCTGAGAAAGCAGGAGCGAAAGAATTGCCAAATACTGGTACAGAACAATCTAGCGCTTCACTTGCTCTAGCACTTCTTGCAGCAGCAACAGGGGGACTCCTTATCGCGAAAAAGCGCAAGGAAGAAGAGTAAGAAATTACTTTGATAAAATAATTCATAGGATAAACATTCTGTAAATTTAACGAAAATAGATTGGAACACTATGTTCTAGTCGCCCCCAAAAGGATAGCATCTCCGAGAGGAGATGTTATCCTTTTTTTACTAGTGAATCAAATGATATAGTGGATTGAATTTATAATAGTACGGTAAGCGCGTCATAACAAGGTATCTATCATTCATGGAGTTCCTCCTGTATACTATTCGTAAAGTAAAACTATTGGAAGATATTTTAATGCCACAACCTATTGTTCCTGTAGAGATTCCACAATCTCGAAATGATAGAAGAGCTTTTGGATAAGGTGTTGCTCTATGACAATTCATCTATCTAGCCTAGGGCAGGTCTATCTCGTGTGTGGGAAAACGGATATGAGACAAGGCATTGATTCACTGGCTTATCTCATTAAAACCCACTTTGAATTGGATCCTTTCTCAGGTCAAGTCTTTCTCTTTTGTGGTGGACGTAAAGACTGCTTTAAATCCCTTTACTGGGATGGTCAAGGATTTTGGCTACTATATAAACGCTTTGAGAGCGGCAGACTGACTTGGCCCAGTACAGAAAAGGATATCAAAGCTCTCACGCCTGAACAAGTAGACTGGCTTATGAAGGGCTTTTCTATCACTCCCAAAATAAATTCATCAGAAAGTCGTGATTTCTATTGAAAGACGGGCATCTGGTCCTTTCCAATAATCTAGCTGAACGCGCTATTAAATCATTGGTTATGGGACGGAGTAAAAGAGTCCAGTGGACTCTTTTAGCCTAAGAAAAACGTGGACTGATTTTGTGTTTGGATTATGACCTTGAACGACATGCTTTAAAAGTTAGTTGAATCGCCGTATGCCGAACGGCACGTACGGTGGTGTGAGAGGGACTAGAGATTATCCCCTACTCGATATTTTTTTTCGTATTTCATAAACATTTCATATTTGGGTTTTATAATAGTCTTACAAATATGGAGGTGACAAATGAATCCAATCCAAAGAGCTTGGGCTTATGTCAGCAGAAAACGACTGAGAAGTTTTATTTTATTTCTGATTTTATTGGTCCTATTGGCTGGAATTTCAGCCTGTTTGACGCTGATGAAGTCCAACAAAACAGTGGAAACCAATCTTTATAAATCACTCAATACATCTTTTTCTATTAAGAAGATAGAAAATGGTCAGACTTTCAAGTTGTCGGACTTATCATCCGTGAGCCAGATTAAGGGACTGGAAAATGTTTCTCCTGAACTCGAGACGGTCGCAAAACTAAAAGACAAGGAAGCGGTGAGTGGTGAGCAGAGCGTGGAGCGTGATGATTTGTTAGCTGCAGACAAAAACTTGGTTAGTTTAACAGCTCTTGAGGATTCATCTAAGGATGTAACCTTTACTAGCTCGGCCTTCAACCTAAAAGAAGGGCGACACCTTCAAAAAGGGGATTCCAAGAAAATCCTGATCCACGAAGAGTTGGCTAAGAAGAACGGTCTTTCGCTTCATGACAAGATTGGCTTGGATGCTGGTCAGTCAGAATCTGGCAAAGGACAAACTGTCGAGTTTGAAATCGTCGGAATCTTCTCTGGTAAAAAACAAGAGAAATTCACAGGCTTGTCTTCTGACTTCAGTGAAAATCAAGTCTTTACAGATTATGAAAGTAGCCAAACCCTTTTGGGCAATAGTGAAGCTCAAGTCAGTGCAGCACGCTTCTATGTAGAAAATCCTAAGAAAATGGACGGACTCATGAAGCAGGTAGAAAACTTGGCCTTGGAAAATCAAGGATACCAAGTCGAGAAGGAAAACAAGGCTTTTGAACAAATCAAAGATTCAGTTGCAACCTTCCAAACCTTTCTGACCATCTTCCTTTATGGGATGTTGATAGCAGGAGTAGGGGCCTTGATTTTGGTCTTGTCTCTCTGGTTGAGAGAAAGGGTCTACGAAGTGGGGATTTTACTAGCACTTGGAAAAGGCAAGAGCTCGATCTTCCTACAGTTCTGTTTAGAGGTAGTTTTGGTATCTCTTGGTGCCTTGCTTCCAGCATTTGCTGCAGGCAACGCCATCACATCCTACCTACTCCAAACTCTACTAGCAAGTGGAGAGCAGGCAAGCTTACAAGACACGCTAGCCAAAGCAAGCAGTTTATCAACCAGCATCCTATCTTTTGCAGCATCCTATGTTTTTCTAGTTCTGCTTAGTTGCTTATCTGTAGCCCTTTGTTTCCTATTCTTATTTAGAAAAGCGCCGAAAGAAATTTTATCATCTATTAGTTAATACTCTTTGAAAATCTCTTCAAACCGCGTTAGCTGTATCTGCAACCTCAAAGTTGTGCTTTGAGCAACCTACAGCTAGCTTCCTAGTTTGCTCTTTGATTTTCATTGAGTATAAGAAGGAGAAATCATGACTTTATTACAATTACAAGACCTTAACTACCGTTATAAGAACACTGCTGAGGCAGTCCTATATCAGATCAATTATCATTTTGAACCTGGGAAATTTTACAGTATTATTGGGGAGTCAGGAGCGGGGAAATCCACTCTCTTGTCCCTACTTGCTGGTTTAGATAGTCCTGTTGAAGGTTCGATTCTTTTCCAAGGAGAGGATATTCGTAAGAAGGGGTATTCCTACCATCGTATGCACCATATTTCCCTGGTATTTCAAAATTATAACTTGATAGATTATCTTTCTCCACTGGAAAATATCCGCTTGGTCAACAAAAAGGCAAGCAAGGATACACTGCTTGAGCTTGGTTTAGATGAAAATCAGATCAAGCGGAATGTTCTCCAGTTATCAGGTGGTCAACAGCAACGTGTTGCCATTGCTCGCAGTTTGGTCTCAGAAGCTCCAGTTATTCTAGCTGATGAGCCAACAGGAAATCTGGATTCTAAAACTGCTGGAGATATTGTCGAACTGCTCAAATCACTTGCCCAGAAAACAGGTAAATGTGTCATCGTCGTAACCCACAGCAAAGAAGTGGCACAAGCATCAGATATTACACTTGAGTTGAAAGATAAGAAACTGACTGAAACTCGAAATACTACGAAATAATACGAACTTTTTCTGTTCAAACTATAAAATAGAATAAAATCTAGAAAGGGAATCTATGTTACACAACGCATTTGCCTATGTTACAAGGAAGTTTTTCAAATCGATTGTCATCTTCCTGATTATTCTCCTCATGGCGAGCTTGAGTTTGGTCGGCTTGTCAATCAAGGGAGCTACTGCCAAGGCTTCTCAGGAGACCTTTAAAAATATCACCAATAGCTTCTCCATGCAAATCAATCGTCGCGTCAACCAAGGAACGCCTCGTGGTGCTGGGAATATTAAGGGTGAAGACATCAAAAAAATCACCGAAAACAAGGCCATCGAGTCTTATGTCAAACGTATCAACGCTATCGGAGATTTGACTGGATATGACCTCATTGAAACGCCAGAAACCAAGAAGAATCTCACTGCTGATCGTGCCAAACGTTTTGGAAGTAGCTTGATGATTACAGGTGTCAATGACTCCTCTAAAGAAGACAAGTTTGTCTCTGGTTCTTATAAACTAGTCGAAGGAGAGCACTTAACCAACGACGACAAGGATAAAATCCTCTTGCACAAGGACTTGGCAGCCAAACACGGCTGGAAAGTAGGGGACAAGGTTAAACTGGACTCTAATATCTACGATGCAGATAATGAAAAAGGAGCCAAGGAAACAGTTGAAGTGACAATCAAGGGACTCTTTGATGGTCATAATAAGTCAGCAGTAACCTACTCACAAGAACTTTACGAAAACACAGCTATTACAGACATTCACACTGCTGCAAAACTTTATGGATACACAGAAGACACAGCCATTTATGGGGACGCAACCTTCTTTGTAACAGCAGACAAGAACTTGGATGATGTTATGAAAGAGTTGAATGGCATCAGTGGTATCAACTGGAAGAGCTACACACTCGTTAAGAGTTCCTCTAACTACCCAGCTCTAGAGCAATCCATTTCTGGTATGTACAAGATGGCCAACCTCCTCTTCTGGGGTAGCTTGAGCTTCTCAGTCCTTCTCCTTGCACTCTTGCTTAGTCTTTGGATCAACGCCCGTCGTAAGGAAGTGGGCATTCTCCTCTCTATCGGTCTTAAGCAGGCAAGTATCTTGGGGCAATTCATCACCGAATCCATCTTGATTGCAATTCCTGCTCTTGTTTCTGCTTACTTCCTAGCCAGCTACACAGCTCGTGCCATCGGAAATACTGTCCTTGCCAATGTGACTTCAGGTGTTGCCAAGCAAGCCAGCAAGGCGGCTCAAGCCTCTAACCTTGGTGGTGGTGCAGAAGTAGATGGATTTAGCAAGACCTTATCGAGCCTAGACATTTCTATTCAGACATCAGATTTTATCATCGTCTTTGTCCTTGCCTTGGTTCTAGTGGTGGCCGTTATGACGCTTGCTTCAAGCAATCTCCTTAGAAAACAACCAAAAGAGCTTTTGCTGGATGGTGAATAATACTGATGCTAGACTGAAAAATGAGGCTAGCAACTGAAAGTTTTAAAATGATACATGAAGCAGAAAGCAGTGGTGAAAATCATTGCTTTCAGTTGCTTTCTTTGTACTTTAGTGTTAAATATGATATACTAAAGTTATGGAATTTATTAGAAAGGGGTTTCGCAACTTATATATGGAATTGTGCATAAAAATCTATAGATAAATCTGTAGAAGCCTATCCATATCGCAAACATAGGCTAGTAGACCTAGGCAGGGTCTACCTTGGAAAATATAGAATAGTGAGGAAAAATAAATATTATGAGACAAACAAATGTTAGAGGAAGCTTATCCCTCCGTGGTTTTAGAAAATTAAGAACGGGTGCAATTGTTGCGACAGGTGTGATTCTACTGGGGCTAGGCTTTTTAGCTCCAACTGTATCAGCCAGTGAACAAGATGGTGTTTGGGTAGCCAGAACAGTTGAGGAAGTGAAAGCTGATATTCTAAATATAGACAATTTATCACACTACACAATTAAGTGGGGAGATACATTGAGTGCTATTAGTGGGGCAACAGGGCTATCTGTTGATAGTTTGGTTGAGATAAATCGTATTGCAAATAGAGATTTGATTTTTGCTAATAATAAATTGTATTTTAGCGAAGAGGCTTTTCTAAAAGATGGAAATACAGAAGTAAAAAGACAGCGAGTGTCGATTGATAATTCTGGTAGTCGTCAAAGTTATGAAGTTGAAACAAAAACAGATACTGTAACTGGTGAACAAAGGACTACTGTTAAACAAACGACACCAGTAGCTGTGGAAATCCCAGCGGCGTCAGCAGAGAAAGCTGAAGAGTCAGTATTGCCGGCATCGAAATCAGAAACCTCAGTCTCAGTTGCGCCAAAAGCCGAAACAAGATCAGAAACTTTACATGCTCCATCTGCAGATACTACAATTGAATCAGGGAACTCAACTGAATCAAGTCCAGTAGTAGACAAGGCCCTTTCAAATATAGGGACAACAAATCAACCTGTAGTTTCAAATCCAAGTTCTGAAGCGCCAGCACCGAAAGTGGAAGAGCCAATGGTATCAGAACCAAAATCGGAAGCACCAGCGACCCCAGCACCAAAAGTGGAAGAACCAGAGTCACCGGCGCCAAAAGCGGAAGAACCAGCAACACTGGCACCAGAAGTAGAAGAGCCAACGGTATCAGAACCAAAAGCAGAAGCACCAGAGTCACCAGCGCCAAAAGCAGAAGAGCCAATGGTATCAGAACCAAAATCAGAAGCACCAGCGACCCCAGCGCCAAAAGCAGAAGAGCCAATGGTATCAGAACCAAGAGCAGAAGCACCAGCAGCGCCAGCGCCAAAAGCAGAAGCACCAGCGTCTCCAGCACCAAAATCAGAAGCACCGGTAGCTACAAGACCAACCACGGAAGATCCAGTAACACCGAAAGGGGAAGCATCGGCTGTACCACAAAAGGAGGTGCAGACTGTATTTAAATCGGAAGTGAGTCAAGCATCTGCTGGCAATGTTTTGGTGGGAATCAAAGGAGAATTTTTAACACCAGATCAACAAGCTATCTTAGATTCTCTTAATAAGATTCGTAAAGAGGCTTTTGAGGAGAAATTAGTAGATAAGTATGTTCCGATTAAGTGGTCAACACAACTGGAAAAAACGGCTCTTATGAGAGCTGCTGAGTCTTCTATTACGAATGCCCATGCTCGTCTCTCTGACAAAAATATTTGGACAGCTTTTCCGACTGGTACTAGAACATTTGGAGAAAACTTGGCGTGGAATTATAAAGGATTTGCAGAGGCGATTAAGCAATGGTACTCAGAAAAAGCCGATTATATTAAAAAATCAAAGGGTGAGACAGTTGCAGGTCAAACTGGTCATTATAAATCATTGATAAATCCTCTATATACTTATACAGGTCTTGGTGCATTTAATAACCCTCGTCATGAACATCACTGGATTACTGTTGCACAAATTTTAGGAGATAAGGTCGACTCGGAGGCTTTAGTTGGACAGTATGGGCCAGCAATTCAAGAAGCAGAGGTGACAGAATCTCAACTTTCCTCATTTAAAACAAAAGCTGATATTGTCGAAAACACATCTGATAGAAGAGACAAACAGTAAAGATGTTAATTCACAGGAAGCGTCTTCAGAAACAAGAGATGTAACATCGCACGGTAACGGAGCAACAGAGGAAGCAAAGACTGTAGAATCTACGGAAAGCACAGAGAAAAGCCAAGTAGAACCAGCTGAAAACACATCAGCTACGGATATGGCAGAAACAGGAAAAACATCTGTAGCTCCATCATCAGACTCAGAAAAAGTATTGACCACCACAGAAGAAACTGGAGAAGCGACTTCGTCTGATTCTAACTTAGTAAATTCACAAGAAAATAATTCTGAGACACAAGATGGAACAACAAATGCCACATCAGAAGAATCGTCAGAGTCAAAAGAAGCATCAGTTACCTCTGAAAGTGAGTCAACAGACACACAACCATCTGTAGAAGTAGGAACAGAAGAAACACTAGCTCCAAAAGACGCAGGAACAACAGTAGAAGCTGAAGAAGTTGTAACATCAGCTCCTCAAAAGGTCAAAGTCAATGTTTTTTATAACTTTGATAAAATGAAAGATATTGCAGGTTTTCTAGGAGATATCAATGGAACTCCTCTTGAAATCGCGGAAGGTTCAACAGATGATGAAGTAAAAGTGGCAGTCAAGAACCAAGTTGATGCTAAGAAAGAAGAGTTGGGCAAACGTGGCTATACTTTAA
This sequence comes from Streptococcus sp. 3874, assembly GCF_013276425.1. Classification (NCBI taxonomy): domain Bacteria; kingdom Bacillati; phylum Bacillota; class Bacilli; order Lactobacillales; family Streptococcaceae; genus Streptococcus; species Streptococcus sp. 3874. The sequence goes on from NZ_VMLA01000029.1 coordinate 8,037, forward strand.
AAGAGGACTATGTCTATCAAGCTAATGGGAAAGATTATAACTACGTTGTAACATTTTCAAAAGCAGCTAAATAATTTTCATTCTATAGAGAGTGAAATGCAAGCAGAGAGAGCGATAGGCTCTCTTTGTTTTATCGAGTGGTCAGTTGCTTACAGACAAAAGGCCAGTAAGAGATTATAATAGAAAATAGAGTAGGTATTTATACTTTTCGAAAATCTCTTCAAACCACGTCAGCGTCGCCTTACCGTATGTATGGTTACTNNTGCGGCTAGCTTCCTAGTTTGCTTTTTGATTTTTATTGAGTATAAGAAAAATAAAAAATAGAGAGCAGTTAAAGTATGAAAATTTTAATTGTAGAAGATGAAGAGATGATCCGTGAGGGGGTCAGTGATTATTTGACGGATTGTGGCTATGAAACCCTTGAGGCTGCAGATGGGCAAGAAGCCTTAGAAAAATTTTCCAGCTATGAAGTAGCCTTGATTTTACTAGATATCCAGATGCCCAAGCTCAATGGTCTAGAAGTCCTAGCTGAGATTCGTAAAACCAGTCAGGTTCCTGTCTTGATGCTGACCGCCTTTCAGGATGAGGAATACAAGATGAGTGCCTTTGCTTCTCTGGCAGATGGCTATCTGGAAAAGCCCTTCTCCCTCTCCCTCTTAAAAGTGAGGGTGGATGCAATTTTCAAGAGATACTACGATACAGGACGAATCTTCTCTTATAAAGATGCCAGGGTGGATTTTGAGAGCTACAGTGCCAGTCTAGCAGGTCAAGAAGTGCTTATCAATGCCAAAGAGTTGGAAATTCTGGACTATCTGGTGAAAAATGAAGGCCGGGCCTTGACTCGGTCTCAGATAATCGATGCCGTCTGGAAAGCGACAGATGAGGTTCCCTTTGACCGTGTCATTGATGTTTATATCAAGGAATTGCGGAAAAAACTAGACCTGGACTGCATCCTCACTGTGCGCAATGTTGGTTATAAATTGGAGCGAAAATGAGACGAACAGGTTTATTTACAAAGATATTTATCTATACCTTCTCGATATTTAGTGTTCTGGTTATCTGCCTTCATTTAGCTATTTATTTTCTATTTCCCTCGACTTATCTGAGTCATCGTCAGGAAACCATTGGCCAGAAAGCGACAGCTATTGCCAAGTCCCTAGAAGGAAAGGATAGGCAGAGCATCGAGCAAGTGTTAGAGCTGTATTCCCAGACTAGTGATATCAAGGGGGGCGTTAAGGGCGAGATGACAGAGGACAAGTTAGAAGTCAAGGACAGCATTCCTCTGGATACGGACCGTCAGACCACCTCTCTCTTTATTGAGGAGCGTGAGGTGACAACGCAAGATGGTAGCACCATGACTCTCCAGTTTCTGGTTTCTATGGATTTGCAAAAGGAAGCAGAGCAAATCAGTCTCCAATTTCTTCCCTATACCTTGCTGGCATCCTTTCTAATTTCCCTCTTGGTGGCCTACATCTATGCTCGGACCATTGTTGCCCCGATCTTGGAAATCAAACGGGTGACTCGTAGAATGATGGAACTGGATTCCCAAGTGCGATTGCGCGTGGATTCTAGGGATGAGATTGGTGATCTCAAGGAACAAATCAATAGCCTCTACCAGCATCTTTTGACTGTCATTGCAGACTTGCATGACAAGAATGAAGCCATTCTCCAGCTGGAGAAGATGAAGGTCGAATTCCTACGAGGGGCTTCTCATGAACTGAAAACACCGCTGGCTAGTTTGAAAATCCTGATCGAAAACATGAAAGAGAATATCGGTCGTTATAAGGATAGAGACCAGTATCTGGGAGTTGCCTTGGGGATTGTGGATGAGCTCAATCACCATGTTCTGCAGATACTTTCCCTCTCTTCTGTGCAGGAGTTGCGAGATGATAGGGAAGAAATTGACCTCCTCCAGATGACACAAAGTCTGGTTAAGGATTATGCCTTGCTCGCCAAGGAAAGAGAGCTCCAGATTGACAATAGTTTGACCCATCAGCAGGCTTATCTAAACCCATCAGTTATGAAGTTGATTCTTTCTAATCTCATCAGCAATGCCATCAAGCACTCTGTTCCAGGTGGCTTGGTTGGCATTGGAGAAAGAGAAGGGGAACTCTTTATCGAGAATAGCTGTAGCTCAGAAGAACAAGAAAAACTAGCCCAGTCTTTTTCTGATAATGCTAGTCGCAAGCCCAAAGGGCCTGGGATGGGACTCTTTGTGGTCAAGAGTCTATTGGAACATGAAAAATTAGCTTATCATTTCGAGATGGAGGAGAATCGTTTAACCTTCTTCATAGCTTTTCCAAAAGTCGCCCAAGACTAGAGATAGAAAGGGTTTACATGGATGAAGCTAGAAGAAATTAAATCGAAACTACGGGAAAAACTAGATTTTTTTGTCAAAAAGTGATAAAATGAACAATGTAAATGGGGTGACCCATAAAAATATACAGGAGGCCTGATAAAATGGCAATCGTTTCAGCAGAAAAATTTGTCCAAGCAGCTCGTGACAACGGTTATGCAGTTGGTGGATTTAACACAAACAACCTTGAGTGGACTCAAGCTATCTTGCGCGCAGCAGAAGCTAAAAAAGCTCCAGTTTTGATCCAAACTTCAATGGGTGCTGCTAAATACATGGGTGGTTACAAAGTTGCTCGCAACTTGATCGCTAACCTTGTTGAATCAATGGGTATCACTGTACCAGTAGCTATCCACCTTGACCACGGCCACTACGAAGATGCACTTGAGTGTATCGAAGTTGGTTACACTTCAATCATGTTTGACGGTTCACACCTTCCAGTTGAAGAAAACCTTAAATTGGCTAAAGAAGTTGTTGAAAAAGCACACGCTAAAGGTATCTCAGTAGAAGCTGAAGTTGGTACTATCGGTGGTGAAGAAGACGGAATCATCGGTAAAGGTGAATTGGCTCCAATCGAAGACGCTAAAGCAATGGTTGAAACTGGTATCGACTTCTTGGCAGCTGGTATCGGTAACATCCATGGTCCTTACCCAGCAAACTGGGAAGGTCTTGACCTTGACCACTTGCAAAAATTGACAGAAGCTCTTCCAGGATTCCCAATCGTATTGCACGGTGGTTCAGGTATTCCTGATGAGCAAATCCAAGCAGCTATCAAACTTGGTGTTGCCAAAGTTAACGTTAACACAGAATGCCAAATCGCATTCGCTAACGCAACTCGTAAATTTGCTCGTGACTACGAAGCAAACGAAGCAGAATACGATAAGAAAAAACTCTTCGACCCACGTAAATTCTTGGCTGACGGTGTAAAAGCTATCCAAGCATCGGTTGAAGAACGTATCGACGTATTCGGTTCAGAAGGTAAAGCATAATCTAGCTGAATAATACAGATAAAACCTGCCTGTGAGGGTGGGTTTTTTGATTTCAAGCTACTCGTTTTAGTATAGTAAACTGAATCTAGACTAGAACAATGCTGCTTCTATAGCGTTTTGAAACTAGAACAGGACAATATAACTGCTAAAATATTTCTATAAATTCATTTGATTTTCCTAATCAATTTGTTCGTATCCTATTTCATTCCACTATAAAACATTCTTATCAATTGATTTGAATTCCAAAATTTCATCGCTCTGGTCTTATTTCATTTGGCTATAAAAAACTCTCCTGGGGAATCCCAGGAGAGTATGAGTACTTATTTGAACTTGAATCCTTCGTAAATAAGCTCTGCTTTTGGATTTTGTTTCTTAATCTGTTTGGCAAGTGTCTTCATCATAGAAAGGGGACCACACATATAGACGGTTGCATGTTCGGGCACTTCTTTTTGTTCAAAATTAAGATAGCCGTCTTTCGTACTGTCGATTAGATGGAGTTCAAAATTAGGATTTTTCTGAGCATAGTTACGGAGTAAATCTAGGTAGACTGCATTTTCATCTCCACGGAAGCTATAGTAGAAGTGAACCTGTTTATCTAAAATAGGATGTTCACGGATGTAAGAGATGAAGGGGGTGATCCCAATACCTCCAGCAATCCAAACCTGATTTTCTCGTCCTTCTTCTATGATCATGTGTCCGTAAGCTCTGTCTAGGGTTACTTTGCTGCCGGCTTGAAGATTATCATAGATATTATTGGTATGGTCGCCTGAATTTTTAACAGTAAAGTAAAGAGTTTGACCATGACCTCCTGAGATAGAAAAGGGATGCGGAGCACTTTCAAAGCCTTCTTGGAAAATCTTTAGAAAGGCAAATTGTCCTGATTGATAGTTGAAAGGTCTGCTAAGATGGATTTGAATTTCTCTAGTATCGTGATTTAAGCGTTTGAGATGGGTAATTTTCCCTAGATAGGGGAAGGAAATCTTTTGATATAGAAAAATGATATAAAAACCAGCTAGTAAGCCTAAAAGGGCATAGCTACCAACAAGAAAACTTAGAAGATTAAATGTAAGGAGACGATTGCCCATTATCATGTAGATGTGAAAGAGTCCTAAAATATAGGCTAGGTAAACCAGGCGGTGAATCCATCGCCAAGCTTCGTATTGGATGTATTTGCCTAAATAGGCGACAAGGATGATGCTGGCAAAGATATAGATGGCAAGATTACCAAACTGAGCAGCTAAGCGAGAGCCCCACAAACCGCCCATACTAAAGTTATGAAAGATTAGTAGGATGATTGAGAGAAAGGCTGTGAATTTGTGGACGGTGTAGACCTTCTCCAAACCGTGAAACCAGCTTTCTAGTAGTGGTAGACGAGTGGCTAGGATAAAAGTCAGAGATAGGCTTGTTAAAGCTAGTCCTGGAATCATGAATTGGGGAGAAGTGTTCATCCAAGTCAAAAGAGTCAAGATAAAACTAGCTATGATAAAGAGTAGTCCTTTGATTGATTTCATAGAAAATTCCATTTCATTTAGATTTCGATTTGTTGTAAATGAATTTGTTACATTTTATCATAGAAAATGTATGGTGTCAAATCTAGGTGTGTAAATCTCTGCTCTTATAAAAACTCTCCAATTGAACTGGAGAGTGGCTGTTTATACTCAATGAAAATCAAAAAGCAAACTAGGAAGCTAGCCCGCAGGCTGCTCAAAAACCGTTTTGAGGTTGTGGATAG
>NZ_VMLA01000029.1:13153-29826 GCF_013276425.1 Streptococcus sp. 3874
CAGTAACCATACATACGGCAAGGTGAAGTTGACGTGGTTTGAAGAGATTTTCGAAGAGTATTATTCTGCAGCTTGTTGCCAACGTTTTGCTAGCATATGAGACAGGCTCGAAATGGCTAGGTTAAAGCTGAAGTAGATGAGGGCAATCAGTATATAAAGACTGAAGACCTGCTCTGGTTCGAAATAACGGCCCATGAGAATTTGGCTGGCTCCAAAGAGTTCTTGTAGGGCGATAACAGAGTAGAGGAGACTGGTATCCTTAATCACGGTTACAAACTGAGAAATGATGGCTGGCAGCATTTTACGAATGGCTTGTGGGAGAATGATGTAGTAGAGGATTTGGGCTGAAGTGAAGCCTTGTGACATTCCTGCTTCGTACTGCCCCTTGGCTACGGCATTGAGACCGCCTCGGATAATCTCAGCTAAAGCCGCTGATGTAAAGAGTGTGAAGGCAGTGATTCCTGCTGGAGTGGATTTCATCTTGAAAATTAAAAAGATAGTAAAGATCCAGAGAAGGTTGGGAACGTTGCGCACAAATTCGATATAAATGCTGGAAATAATGCGCAAGACAGGATTTTTGCCATTTCTCATGACAGCTAGCACCGTACCGATAAGGGTAGAGAGGACGATGGCAATCAGAGAAATGTAGAGGGTCAAGCCAAATCCTTTAAAGATAAAGACTAGGTTATCTGGGGTCAAAACTTCTAAAATGGATTCCATAGTAACCTCCTAAAGTGAATAGGCTTTTTTATTAGCTTGTTCCATCTTGCGACCAAACTGGGCAACAGGGAAGCATAGAGAAAAGTAGAGAAGGGCAGCGCCTAGAAAGGCTGGAATGTAGTTTCCGTTAAGTGCTGACCAAGACTTGGTCACAAACATCAAGTCCACTCCAGAGATGATAGCGACTGTTGAGGTGTTCTTGATGAGGTTGACAATTTGGTTGGTCAAAGGAGGGAGAATGATGCGGTCAGCAACTTCACGGGCAAAGCCCATTTCATGGGTAACGACAATCATATTCATACCATCGTGGGCCAATTTTTGCATAACCGCTAGAACATCGCCGATGGTTTCAGGGTCAAGAGCAGATGTTGGCTCATCAAAGAGAAGGAGTTCAGGATGCATAGCGAGTCCACGAGCAATGGCGATTCGTTGTTTTTGTCTACCAGATAGCATGGCTGGATAAGAATCTTTTTTATCCCACATATTTACAAATTCCAGATATTTTTGAGCTGTTTTTTCAGCTTCTTTTTTATCAATTCCTAGAACTTTTATGGGTGCGAGTGTTACGTTTTCTAACACTGTTTTATGCGGATAGAGGTTAAAATGCTGGAAAACCATGCCGACTTCCTTACGAAGAGGCACCAAATCTTTCTGGCTGGCACCAGCAACTTGGTGGCCATTGACTAGAAGACTTCCCTTGTCAACAGCCTCCAAACCATTGATGGTGCGGATAAGAGTGGATTTTCCAGAACCAGATGGTCCGAGTAGGACAACGACTTGTCCTTTTTCAAAACGGAGATTGATGTCGCGGAGTGCGTGGTAGTCTCCGTAATATTTTTCGACGTGTTCAAATTCTACTAAAGCCATAAGGAGTCTCCTTTGAATTAGATTTTATAACATGATTTTGCACCAAAAGATTTGTCTTGTCAAATCATATCTGAAAAAATTCACTAAAATTTTATAAAAAAGCAATCTGGATAGAGAAAACGTCTAAATCATGTTATAATGAAGCAATAGAATTCTTAGAAAGAGTGGATGTCTTTTTGATAACACCTACTTATGAATGGCAGTTTGCCCCGCAGGTAGAAGATGCGGATTTTACAAAGATAGCCAAGAAGGCTGGACTGGGTCCTGAGGTGGCTCGGTTATTGTTTGAGAGAGGGATTCAGGACCAAGAAAGTCTGAAGAAGTTTTTAGAACCTTCCTTGGAGAATTTGCATGACCCTTATCTGCTCCATGATATGGACAAGGCAGTGGAACGGATTCGTCAGGCCATTGAAGAAGGGGAAAATATTCTCGTTTATGGAGACTACGATGCGGATGGCATGACTTCGGCTTCGATTGTGAAGGAAAGTTTGGAACAACTTGGTGCTGAGTGCCGAGTTTACCTGCCAAATCGTTTTACCGATGGCTATGGCCCTAATGCTAGTGTTTATAAATACTTTATCGAGCAAGAAGGGATTTCCTTGATTGTGACGGTGGACAATGGGGTTGTTGGTCATGAGGCTATTGCATTGGCTCAGTCTATGGGAGTAGATGTCATTGTGACTGACCACCATTCCATGCCTGAAACCCTACCAGATGCCTATGCCATCGTTCATCCTGAACATCCGGATGCGGACTATCCTTTCAAATATTTGGCTGGTTGTGGAGTTGCTTTCAAGTTGGCTTGTGCCCTGTTAGAAGAAGTACAAGTGGAATTGCTTGATTTGGTCGCTATTGGTACCATTGCTGATATGGTTAGTTTGACAGATGAGAACCGTATCTTGGTTCAGTATGGTCTGGAAATGTTGGGACATACTCAGCGCATTGGTTTACAAGAAATGCTGGATATGGCTGGGATTGCCGCCAACGAAGTAACAGAAGAAACGGTTGGTTTCCAGATTGCTCCTCGTTTGAATGCCTTGGGCCGCTTGGATGATCCCAATCCTGCCATTGATTTGCTGACTGGATTTGATGATGAGGAAGCGCATGAGATTGCCCTTATGATTCACCAGAAAAACGAAGAGCGCAAGGAAATCGTTCAGTCTATCTATGAAGAAGCCAAGACCATGGTGGATCCTGAGAAGAAGGTTCAGGTCTTGGCCAAGGAAGGCTGGAATCCTGGGATTCTAGGAATCGTGGCTGGCCGTTTGTTGGAAGAACTAGGGCAGACAGTTATTGTTCTTAATATAGAAGACGGTCGTGCCAAGGGTAGTGCTCGTAGTGTGGAAGCGGTCGATATTTTTGAGGCTCTGGATCCTCATCGAGACCTCTTCATCGCCTTTGGTGGCCATGCTGGTGCGGCTGGCATGACGCTGGAAGTTGAGAAACTCTCAGATTTATCTCAGGTTTTGGAAGATTATGTCCGTGAAAAAGGCGCGGATGCTGGTGGCAAGAACAAGTTAAATCTAGATGAAGAGCTGGATTTGGAGGCTTTGAGTCTTGAAACAGTCAAGAACTTTGAGCGCTTGGCACCTTTTGGAATGGATAATCAGAAACCTGTCTTTTATATCAAGGATTTTCAGGTCGAAAGTGCCCGTACTATGGGGGCAGGTAATGCCCATCTCAAGTTGAAAATTTCCAAAGGTGAGGAGAGTTTTGAAGTGGTAGCCTTTGGCCAAGGTAGATGGGCGACAGAGTTTTCCCAAACCAAGAATCTAGAGCTGGCAGTCAAATTGTCTGTCAACCAATGGAATGGCCAAACTGCCCTGCAGTTGATGATGGTGGATGCGCGTGTGGAAGGTGTTCAACTTTTTAACATTCGTGGGAAGAATGCAGTCTTACCAGAGGGAGTTCCAGTCTTGGATTTTGATGGAGAACTGCCGAATCTGGCGGCTAGTGAAGCGGTTGTCGTGAAAACCGTTCCTGAGGATATTACTCAGCTGAAGACCATTTTTCAGGAACAGAATTTCTCTGCTGTCTATTTCAAAAATGATATTGACAAGGCCTATTATCTGACAGGTTATGGGACTAGAGATCAGTTTGCCAAATTGTACAAGATCATCTATCAGTTCCCAGAGTTTGATATTCGCTATAAGCTCAAGGATTTGGCTACTTATCTCAATATTCAACAAATCTTGCTGGTCAAGATGATTCAAGTATTTGAAGAACTAGGCTTTGTGACCATCAAAGATGGTGTCATGACAGTCAATAAAGAAGCGCCAAAGCGAGAGATAGGAGAAAGTCAGATTTATCAAAATCTCAAACAAACTGTCAAAGACCAAGAAATGATGGCCCTGGGTACCGTGCAAGAAATTTATGATTTTTTGATGGAAAAAGAGTAGAAGTTAGGAAAGAGTTGGGCAACCAGCTCTTTTTTGAAAACAAATCTTCATTTTGAAAATCATCAAAAAAATGGTATAATGGTAGGAAAAGATTCGGCTAACAGTAATAGTGCTTTTAGAATAAGAGGGTAAGCAACCCTATAATCAAGATAAACTAAGATTTTGGAGGAAAAATGAGTAATATTAGTTTAACAACACTTGGTGGTGTACGTGAAAATGGGAAAAATATGTACATTGCTGAAATTGGAGAGTCCATTTTTGTTTTGAATGCAGGGTTAAAATATCCCGAAAATGAACAATTAGGGGTCGATGTGGTGATTCCAAAGATGGACTACCTTTTTGAAAATAAAGATCGAATTGCTGGGGTATTTTTAACTCACGGACATGCAGATGCTATTGGTGCTCTGCCTTATCTCTTGGCTGAAGCCAAGGTACCTGTATTTGGCTCTGAGTTGACCATTGAGTTGGCAAAGCTCTTTGTCAAAGGAAATGACGCAGTCAAGAAATTTAATGATTTTCATGTTATTGATGAAGATACGGAGATTGATTTTGGTGGGACAGTGGTTTCCTTCTTCCCTACGACTTACTCCGTTCCAGAGAGCCTGGGAATTGTCTTGAAGACAGCTGAAGGTAGCATCGTTTATACAGGTGACTTCAAATTTGACCAGACAGCTAGTGAATCCTATGCGACAGACTTCGCTCGTTTGGCAGAAATCGGTCGTGACGGCGTCCTGGCTCTCCTCAGTGATTCGGCCAATGCGGACAGCAATATTCAGGTGGCTAGTGAAAGTGAAGTTAGAGATGAAATTACCCAAACCATTGCTGACTGGGAAGGTCGTATCATCGTTGCAGCTGTTTCCAGTAACCTTTCTCGTATCCAGCAGATTTTTGACGCTGCGGATAAAACAGGTCGACGTATCGTCTTGACAGGATTTGATATTGAAAATATCGTCCGCACAGCGATTCGTCTCAAGAAGTTGTCTTTAGCCAACGAAATTCTCTTGATTAAGCCGAAAGATATGTCTCGCTTTGAAGACCATGAGTTGATTATTCTTGAGACAGGTCGTATGGGTGAACCTATCAATGGACTTCGTAAGATGTCGATTGGTCGCCATCGTTATGTAGAAATCAAGGATGGGGACCTGGTCTATATTGCTACGGCTCCGTCTATTGCTAAAGAAGCCTTCGTTGCGCGTGTGGAAAATATGATTTATCAGGCAGGAGGGGTTGTCAAATTGATTACCCAAAGTTTACATGTATCAGGGCACGGAAATGCGCGTGATTTGCAGTTGATGATCAATCTCTTGCAACCTAAGTATCTCTTCCCAATTCAAGGGGAATACCGCGAGTTGGATGCCCATGCTAAGGCTGCTATGGCAGTAGGTATGTTGCCAGAACGCATTTTCATCCCTAAAAAGGGAACCAGCATGGCTTATGAGAATGGAGACTTTGTCCCAGCTGGAGCAGTTTCGGCAGGGGATGTCTTGATTGACGGGAATGCCATAGGTGATGTTGGAAATGTGGTTCTTCGTGACCGTAAGGTCTTGTCAGAGGATGGCATTTTCATCGTCGCAATTACAGTTAACCGACGTGAGAAGAAAATTGTAGCTAAGGCTCGTGTTCACACGCGTGGATTTGTTTATCTCAAGAAGAGTCGCGATATTCTCCGTGAAAGTTCAGAATTGATTAACCAGACGGTAGAAGACTATCTTCAAGGAGATGACTTTGACTGGGCAGATCTTAAAGGGAAGGTTCGTGATAATCTTACCAAGTATCTCTTTGACCAAACCAAACGTCGTCCAGCTATTTTACCAGTGGTGATGGAAGCGAAATAATCTTTGAAATAAACAGAGAGAAAGCCGAGTTTTGGCTTTTTCTTATCGGAAAATAGAAGGAGCAAATCATGGCAGTAATGAAAATTGAGTATTACTCACAAGTTTTGGATATGGAGTGGGGAGTGAATGTTCTTTACCCCGATGCCAATCGAGTGGAAGAACCAGAGTGTGAAGATATTCCAGTCTTGTACCTTTTGCACGGGATGTCTGGTAATCATAATAGTTGGCTCAAGAGAACCAATGTAGAACGCTTACTTCGAGGAACCAATCTCATAGTTGTTATGCCCAATACCAGCAACGGTTGGTATACCGATACCCAATATGGTTTTGATTATTACACAGCTCTAGCAGAGGAATTACCACAGGTTTTAAAACGCTTCTTCCCTAACATGACTAGCAAGCGTGAAAAGACCTTTATCGCTGGTCTCTCTATGGGAGGCTATGGCTGTTTCAAATTGGCTCTTGCTACAAATTGTTTTTCTCATGCAGCTAGTTTTTCAGGTGCTCTTAGCTTTCAAGATTTTTCTCCTGAAAGCCAAGATTTGGGAACACCGGCTTATTGGAGAGGTGTGTTTGGGGAGATTAAAGATTGGACAGCTAGCCCCTATTCTCTTGAAAGTCTGGCTAAAAAATCGGATAAAAAGACCAAGCTCTGGGCTTGGTGTGGCGAGCAGGATTTCTTGTATGAAGCCAATAATCTCGCAGTGAAAAATCTCAAAAAACTAGGTTTTGATGTGACCTATAGCCATAGCGCTGGAACTCACGAGTGGTATTATTGGGAAAAACAATTGGAACGGTTCTTAGCAACCCTACCGATTGATTTCAAATTAGAAGAGAGATTGACTTAGTTTGAACTTCAGCATAGGGGGAGTAGGACTAAAATAAAATATGTTTTCACTAGACTTTTCAAACGAAAGTAGTAGAATAGTAATAAGATACTGGAGGAAAGAGAGTAGGAAATGTACCGTTATCAAATTGGCATTCCCGCATTAGAATATGATCAGTTTGTCAAAGAACATGAATTAGCCAATGTATTACAAAGTAGTGCTTGGGAAGCAGTGAAGTCTGATTGGCAACATGAGAAGTTTGGTGTTTACAGGGAAGAAAAATTACTGGCGACAGCTAGTATTTTGATTAGAACTCTTCCGTTAGGCTATAAAATGTTTTACGTCCCAAGAGGACCTATATTGGATTATGGAGATACAGAACTCTTGAGTTTTGTCATTCAGTCCATTAAGTCTTATGCTCGTAGCAAGAGAGCTATTTTTGTGACTTTTGACCCAAGTATTTGCCTGTCTCAAAGTTTAATTAATCAGGAAAAAACAGAATTTCCTGAAAATCTGGCTATTATTGATAGTTTGCAACAAATGGGAGTAAGGTGGTCAGGAAAAACAGAGGAAATGGGAAACACCATTCAACCTCGTATTCAGGCGAAAATATACAAGGAAAATTTTGAAGAAGATAAACTTTCCAAGTCAACAAAACAGGCTATTCGAACAGCACGGAATAAGGGGGTAGAGATTCAATTTGGTGGAACTGAATTATTGGACTCTTTTTCCTTTTTGATGAAAAAAACCGAGAAGCGGAAAGAGATTCATTTGAGGAATGAAGCCTATTATAAAAAGTTGTTAGATAATTTTAAGGACAAGGCCTACATCACCTTGGCAACCTTGGATGTCTCTAAACGTTCGCAAGAATTAGAAGAACAGTTAGCGAAAAACAGAGCCTTGGAAGAGACCTTTACTGATTCGACTCGAACTTCAAAAGTAGAAGCGCAGAAGAAGGAAAAAGAACGTTTGTTAGAGGAATTGACTTTCCTGCAGGAATATATGGATGCAGGTCAAGCAAGAGTTCCCTTAGCGGCTACCTTGACTTTAGAATTCGGACAAACTTCTGTCAATCTATACGCAGGAATGGATGAAGATTTTAGACGTTATAAAGCTCCTATTTTGACTTGGTATGAGACAGCTCGATATTCCTTTGAACGTGGCATTTTATGGCAAAATTTAGGAGGCGTCGAGAATGCTTTAGATGGTGGACTCTATCGTTTTAAAGCTAATTTTAATCCAACGATCGAAGAATACTTGGGTGAATTTACAATTCCTACCCATCCTCTCTATCCTCTGTTAAGACTTGCTCTTGATTTCCGTAAAACATTAAGAAAAAAACATAGAAAGTAAGTATATGGCACTAACTACACTCACGAAAGAAGAGTTTCGTACTTATTCTGATCAGGTTTCTTCTCGTTCCTTTATGCAATCTGTTCAGATGGGGGACTTGTTAGAAAAAAGAGGGGCTCGAATTGTTTATCTTGCTTTGAAACAAGGAGGAGAGATTCAAGTTGCAGCTCTGGTTTATAGCTTGCCCATGCTGGGTGGTCTGCATATGGAGATCAATTCGGGGCCGATTTATACCCAACAAGATGCTCTTCCAGTTTTTTATGCGGAGTTAAAAGAATATGCCAAGCAAAATGGCGTATTAGAGCTGCTTGTAAAACCTTATGAAACTTATCAAACTTTTGATAGCCAAGGTAATCCAATAGATGCTGAGAAAAAAAGTATCATTCAAGGTTTAACTGATTTAGGTTATCAATTTGATGGATTGACAAGAGGTTACCCAGGTGGAGAACCAGATTGGTTATACTATAAAGATTTAACTGAATTAACTGAAAAGAGTTTGCTTAAAAGTTTTAGCAAAAAGGGTAAACCCTTGGTGAAAAAGGCTGAAACCTTTGGCATTCGGTTGAAAAAGTTAAAACGTGAAGAACTATCGATTTTTAAGAATATCACAAAAGAAACCTCTGAACGTAGAGAATATAGTGATAAAAGTTTAGAATATTATGAGCATTTTTATGATACTTTTGGAGAACAAGCGGAGTTTCTCATAGCAAGCTTAAATTTTTCGGACTATATGAGCAAATTGCAAGGTGAACAAAGTAAACTAGAAGAAAACTTGAACAAGTTGCGACTTGATTTGAGTAAAAATCCTCATTCTGAGAAAAAACAAAATCAACTGAGAGAATATTCTAGTCAATTTGAAACGTTTGAAGTTCGAAAAGCAGAAGCGCGAGACTTGATTGAAAAATATGGAGAAGAAGATATTGTTTTAGCCGGGAGTTTATTTGTTTATATGCCTCAGGAAACGACTTATCTCTTTAGTGGTTCCTACACTGAGTTTAATAAATTCTATGCCCCTGCACTGCTTCAAAAATATGTTATGTTGGAAAGCATAAAACGTGGAATACCTAAATACAACTTCCTAGGCATTCAAGGGATTTTTGATGGAAGTGATGGTGTTTTGCGTTTTAAACAGAATTTTAATGGCTATATTGTACGCAAAGCAGGTACTTTCCGTTACCATCCATCACCTTTAAAATGCAAAGCTATCCAGTTACTCAAAAAAATAGTAGGACGTTAAGATGAAAAAGTCAGTATTTAGCTTTCTTTTAGCTTCTTTTAGTAAAATAATTTTTATTTGCTAGAAAGGTGGAGAGACATGCGCTGGCTTTTTCGTTTAATAGGGGCTTTCTTTTCTTTTGTGTGGCGTTTGTTTTGGCGTCTGGTTTGGATAGTTGTGCTTTTATGTGTGCTTGCTTTCGGACTTCTCTGGTATCTGAACGGGGATTTTCAAGGAGCGCTAAAGCAAGCAGAACGGTCAGTAAAAATTGGTCAACAAAGTATTGACCAATGGGAGAAAACAGGGCAACTGCCTAAGTTAAGCCAGACAGATAGTCACCAGCATTCTGAAGGAAGGTGGCCACAGGCCTCTGCTCGTATTTACCTGGATCCGCAGATGGATTCACGCTTTCAAGAGGCTTATTTAGAAGCAATCCAGAACTGGAATCAAACTGGTGCTTTTAACTTTGAACTCGTGACTGAGTCTAGTAAGGCGGATATTACGGCTACGGAGATGAACGACGGAGGCACTCCTGTGGCAGGAGAGGCGGAAAGTCAAACTAATCTCTTAACAGGGCAATTCTTGTCCGTAACGGTGCGCTTGAATCATTATTATTTGTCCAATCCATACTATGGCTATTCCTATGAACGCCTTGTCCATACGGCAGAACATGAGTTAGGTCATGCGATTGGCTTGGACCATACAGATGAGAAGTCTGTCATGCAACCAGCAGGTTCTTTTTATGGTATCCAGGAAGAGGATGTTGAAAGACTTCGAAAATTATATGAGACCAATGAGTAGGGGATTATCTTTCCCTACTTTTTTGCTATAATGGAATTATGAACAACTTGATTAAATCAAAACTAGAGCTCTTGCCGACCAGCCCTGGTTGTTACATTCACAAGGATAAAAACGGCACCATTATCTATGTAGGAAAGGCTAAAAATCTGCGTAACCGCGTGCGGTCCTATTTCCGTGGAAGTCATGATACCAAAACAGAGGCTTTGGTGTCTGAAATTGTAGATTTTGAATTTATCGTTACGGAGTCTAATATTGAGGCACTTCTCCTAGAAATCAACCTGATTAAGGAAAATAAGCCTAAATACAATAT
The DNA here is from genome assembly GCF_013276425.1 of Streptococcus sp. 3874. Taxonomy (NCBI): domain Bacteria; kingdom Bacillati; phylum Bacillota; class Bacilli; order Lactobacillales; family Streptococcaceae; genus Streptococcus; species Streptococcus sp. 3874. The sequence continues at coordinate 23,482 of NZ_VMLA01000029.1, forward strand.
CATGCTCAAGGATGACAAGTCCTATCCCTTCATCAAAATCACTAATGAGCGCTATCCACGCTTGATTATCACTCGTCAGGTCAAGAAGGACGGAGGTCTCTACTTTGGTCCCTATCCAGATGTGGGGGCGGCCAATGAAATCAAGCGACTACTGGATCGGATTTTCCCTTTTCGTAAGTGTACCAATCCACCGTCTAAGGTCTGTTTTTACTACCATATCGGCCAATGCATGAGCCACACCATCTGTAAGAAGGATGAGGACTATTTCAAGTCTATGGCTCAGGAGGTTTCTGATTTTCTGAAAGGCCAAGATGATAAAATCATTGATAACCTCAAGGGCAAAATGGCAGCGGCGGCTCAGACTATGGAGTTTGAACGTGCGGCGGAATACCGTGACCTGATTCAGGCTATTGGAACGCTTCGAACCAAGCAACGGGTCATGGCTAAGGATCTCCAAAATCGCGATGTCTTTGGCTACTATGTGGATAAGGGCTGGATGTGTGTGCAAGTTTTCTTTGTTCGTCAGGGCAAGCTCATCGAGCGCGATGTCAATCTATTCCCCTACTTCAATGATCCAGATGAGGATTTTTTGACCTATGTAGGACAATTCTATCAAGAAAAATCTCATCTAGTTCCCAATGAGGTACTGATTCCGCAGGATATTGACCAAGAAGCTGTCAAGGCTTTGGTGGATTCCAAGATTCTTAAGCCTCAACGTGGAGAGAAAAAGCAGCTGGTCAATTTAGCTATAAAAAATGCACGCGTTAGTCTGGAGCAGAAATTTAACCTGCTAGAAAAATCAGTCGAAAAGACCCAAGGAGCTATTGAAAATCTAGGACGTTTGCTCCAAATTCCGACTCCAGTTCGCATCGAGTCCTTCGATAATTCCAACATCATGGGGACTAGTCCTGTTTCAGCTATGGTGGTCTTTGTCAACGGCAAACCAAGTAAAAAAGATTATCGTAAGTATAAAATCAAGACTGTCGTTGGACCAGACGACTATGCCAGTATGCGTGAGGTTATTCGCAGACGTTATGGTCGAGTACAACGAGAAGGTTTGACTCCTCCAGATTTGATTGTCATTGATGGGGGACAAGGGCAAGTCAATATCGCCAAGCAAGTCATCCAAGAGGAACTAGGTTTGGATATTCCAATTGCAGGTCTGCAAAAGAATGATAAGCACCAAACCCATGAATTGCTCTTTGGAGATCCGCTGGAAGTGGTGGACTTGTCTCGCAATTCTCAGGAATTTTTCCTCCTCCAACGCATTCAAGATGAGGTACACCGCTTTGCTATCACTTTCCACCGCCAACTGCGCTCTAAAAATTCCTTTTCATCACAATTGGATGGGATTGACGGTCTGGGATCTAAACGCAAGCAAAATCTCATGAGGCACTTCAAGTCTCTGACCAAAATCAAGGAAGCAAGTGTGGATGAGATTGTCGAAGTCGGAGTACCAAGAGCAGTAGCAGAAGCAGTTCAGAGGAAGTTGAATCCGCAGGAGGCAGAAGTCTTGCCTCAAGTGGCGGAAGAAAGTGTAGAATACCAAACAGAAGGAGACCATCATGAACCATAAAATCGCAATTTTATCAGATATTCATGGCAATGCGACGGCGCTAGAAGCAGTGATTGCAGATGCTAAAAATCAAGGAGTCAGCGAATACTGGCTTCTGGGAGATATTTTTCTTCCTGGTCCAGGCGCAAATGACTTGGTCGCCCTGCTAAAGGACCTTCCTATCACAACCAGTGTTCGAGGCAATTGGGATGATCGTGTCCTTGAGGCCTTGGATGGCGAATATGGTTTGGAACATCCGAAAGAAATCCAGTCAATGCGCATGACCCAGTTTTTGATGGAGCAAATGGATCCTGCAACGATTGTCTGGCTACGAAGCTTGCCTTTGCTGGAAAAGAAAGAAATTGACGGATTGCGCTTTTCTATCTCTCATAATTTGCCAAATAAGAACTATGGTGGTGACTTGCTAGTTGAGAATGATACAGAGAAATTTGACCAACTCCTCGATGAGGAAACGGACGTGGCAGTCTATGGTCATGTTCACAAGCAGTTGCTTCGTTATGGCAGTCAAGGGCAACAAATCATCAATCCAGGGTCGATTGGCATGCCCTATTTTAATTGGGAGGCGTTAAAAAATCACCGTGCCCAGTATGTCGTGATAGAAGTTGAAGATGGGGAATTGGTAAATATCCTATTTCGTAAAGTCGCTTATGACTATGAAGCGGAGTTAGAACTGGCCAAGTCCAAGGGGCTTCCCTTTATCGAAATGTATGAAGAACTACGTCGTGACGATAACTATCAGGGGCACAATCTGGAATTATTAGCAAGCTTAATAGAAAAGCATGGGTATGTAGAAGATGTGAAGAATTTTTTTGATTTTTTGTAAGAGTTTCCTAAAATAACCAATGCAAACTAAAAACGATTGGCTGGTCCAATCGTTTTTAGTATATCTTATTGTAACTGAGATTGATCTGGGAGATAAGAACCACCTAGATAGGTATTGCTGAGTTTTTCGAGTGTTCCGTCTTGGTAGAGTTCTTTGAGTGCTTTATCAAATTGTTCTTTAAACTCTTTTTGGTCGCTTGAGAAAACAATATAATTGTTGGGGCTATCGACAGAAGGTAAATCAACAACTGAGAGATCTAGGTCGCGGTCCTTGATGATCTTTTGAACGGATACCTTGTCAAAGACTAGGAAATCAAATTCACCGTTAGCAAGGTCTAGGATTCGTTTACCGATATCTTCACCAGAAAAATCGATAGTAGCAGGATTGTCAGTGTGTTTCTGATTCCAGTTATTGATGAATTGAGCGTTTGAAGTTCCGGTATCCTCTTGCGTTGTTTTGCCAGCAATTTGATCAAGAGAAGTCAAAGGATTTTTCTTGTTGCTGACGAGGACGAGGGGATTGTTGGAAATCGGAAGTGAGTAGAGGTATTTTTCAGCACGCTCTTTTGTGTAACTCAAGTTATTTGCTGCAGCCTGATAGTGACCAGAATCAAGTCCTGGGAAGATACTCTCCCAGGCGGTTCTTTGAAATTGAATCTCGTAGTCGCTGAGTTTTTCATCTACTGCTTTTAGAACTTCAATATCGAAGCCTGTCAGATTGCCTTTATCTTCGTAGTCAAATGGTGGCACGTCGCCAGCTGTAGCAAGGACGATTGTCTTTTGAGCGCTAGTCTCTTTGGGTGTAGCTTGATTCCCACAGGCAACCAAAAATGGTAGGATAGCTAGTAATAGGCTAAATTTTTTCATACTGTCTCCATTCAAATGTAAAGTACTTGCTAGTTTATCAGAAATGTTCTTGATAAACCAATATATATCTTTTATGTCTGTGATAGAAAAACTTAATCATGAAAAATCCCTGCAAGCTCTTTCAAATTATGGTAGAATGGAAGCAGTAGAATTAGAAAAGGAAATCGATTATGAAATTTCTTGAATTAAATAAAAAACGTCATGCGACCAAGCATTTCACTGATAAGCCTGTTGATCCAAAAGATGTGCGTACGGCTATCGAAATTGCAACCTTGGCGCCAAGCGCCCACAACAGCCAGCCTTGGAAATTTGTAGTTGTTCGTGAGAAAAATGCTGAACTGGCAAAGTTGGCTTATGGTTCAAACTTTGAGCAGGTATCATCAGCGCCTGTAACCATTGCCTTGTTTACAGATACGGACTTAGCCAAACGTGCTCGTAAGATTGCCCGTGTTGGTGGTGCTAATAACTTTTCTGAAGAGCAACTTCAATATTTTATGAAAAATCTGCCAGCTGAGTTTGCCCGTTACAGTGAGCAACAAGTCAGCGACTACCTAGCCCTCAATGCAGGTTTGGTTGCTATGAACTTGGTTCTTGCTCTTACAGACCAAGGGATTGGTTCCAACATTATCCTTGGTTTTGACAAATCAAAAGTCAACGAAGTTTTGGAAATCGAAAACCGCTTCCGCCCAGAACTCTTGATCACAGTGGGTTATACAGACGAAAAATTGGAACCAAGCTACCGCTTGCCAGTAGATGAAATCATCGAGAAAAGATAGAAAGAAGAAAAAATGACAGCAATTGATTTTACAGCAGAAGTAGAAAAACGCAAAGAAGACCTCTTGGCTGACTTGTTTAGCCTTTTGGAAATCAACTCAGAACGTGATGACAGCAAAGTTGATGCTGAGCATCCATTTGGGCCTGGGCCGGTCAAAGCTTTGGAAAAATTCCTTGAAATCGCAGACCGCGATGGCTACCCAACTAAAAATGTTGACAACTACGCAGGACATTTTGAGTTTGGTGATGGAGAAGAAGTTCTCGGAATCTTTGCTCACATGGACGTGGTGCCAGCTGGTAGCGGTTGGGACACAGATCCTTACACACCGACTATCAAAGACGGTCGCCTTTATGCGCGTGGGGCTTCTGATGACAAGGGACCTACAACAGCTTGTTACTATGGTTTGAAAATCATCAAAGAATTGGGCCTTCCAACTTCTAAGAAAGTACGCTTCATCGTTGGAACAGACGAAGAATCAGGCTGGGCAGATATGGACTACTACTTCGAGCACGTAGGAGTAGCAAAACCAGATTTCGGTTTTTCACCAGATGCAGAATTCCCAATCATCAATGGTGAAAAAGGAAATATCACGGAATACCTCCACTTTGCAGGTGAAAATACAGGTGCTGCCCGTCTTCATAGCTTCACAGGTGGTTTGCGTGAAAACATGGTACCAGAATCAGCAACAGCGGTTGTTTCAGGCGATTTGGCTGACTTGCAAGCTAAACTAGATGCCTTTGTTGCAGAATACAAACTGAGAGGAGAACTCCAAGAAGAAGCTGGCCAATACAAGGTGACGATTATTGGTAAATCAGCCCACGGTGCTATGCCTGCTTCAGGTGTCAATGGTGCGACTTACCTAGCTCTCTTCCTTAGCCAATTTGACTTTGCTGGTCCAGCCAAAGACTACCTTGACATCGCTGGTAAAATTCTCTTGAACGACCATGAGGGTGAAAATCTCAAGATTGCTCATGTGGATGAAAAGATGGGTGCCCTTTCTATGAATGCAGGCGTCTTCCGCTTCGATGAAACAAGCGCTGATAATACCATTGCCCTTAACATCCGCTATCCAAAAGGAACAAGTCCAGAGCAAATCAAGTCAAACCTTGAAAACTTGCCAGTTGCTTCTGTTAGTTTGTCAGAACATGGTCACACGCCTCACTATGTGCCAATGGAAGATCCACTTGTGCAAACCTTGTTGAATGTCTATGAAAAACAAACTGGCCTTAAAGGTCATGAGCAAGTTATCGGTGGTGGAACCTTTGGTCGCTTGCTCGAACGAGGTGTTGCCTACGGTGCTATGTTCCCAGACTCAATTGATACCATGCACCAAGCCAATGAATTTATCGCCTTGGACGATCTCTTCCGAGCAGCAGCAATCTATGCCGAAGCTATTTACGAATTGATCAAATAAAACGATAGAAGTCTGAGATCTTATGCTTGGACTTCTTTTTGGAGGGAAAGTAGATGTCTCAAATCGAAAGAATCAAACAGGCTATCACGGCGGATTCGCAGAATGCCAGCTATACAGAGCGTGGCATTGAGCCTCTCTTTGCAGCGCCAAAAACTGCTCGCATCAATATCATCGGTCAGGCTCCGGGACTTAAAACTCAAGAAGCAAGCCTTTACTGGAAAGATAAAAGTGGTGACCGCTTGCGGGACTGGCTAGGTGTGGATGAAGATACCTTTTATAATTCAGGTTATTTTGCTGTTTTGCCTATGGATTTCTACTTTCCAGGGCATGGTAAGTCAGGTGATTTACCGCCGCGAGCAGGTTTTGCAGAAAAATGGCATCCGCAGCTCTTACAGGAATTGCCTGATATTCAGTTAACCCTCTTGATTGGGCAATATGCCCAAGCCTACTATTTACAGGAGAAAATCAGTGGGAAGGTAACGGAGAGGGTGAAACACTATAAAGACTATCTGCCAACCTATTTTCCACTAGTTCACCCCTCACCACGAAATCAAATCTGGATGACCAAAAATCCTTGGTTTGAGTCAGAAGTGGTGCCAGATTTGAAAAAAAGAATTAAAACCATTTTATAGTCAATGAAAATCAAAGAGCAAACTAGGAAGCTGGCCGCAGGTTGCTCAAAGTACAGCTTTGAGGTTGTGGATAGAACTGACGAAGTCAGCTCAAAACACTGTTTTGAGGTTGTGGATAGAACTGACGAAGTCAGCTCAAAACACTGTTTTGAGGTTGTGGATAGAACTGACGAAGTCAGTAACCATACCTACGGTAAGGCGACGCTGACGTGGTTTGAAGAGTATTAGGAGAAAAAGAATGAAAGAAATAACCTTTGAC
>NZ_VMLA01000003.1:0-17512 GCF_013276425.1 Streptococcus sp. 3874
TTGATTTCATATTACTATTATATAATGCTTTTTGATTTTAGTTTAGTATAAAAATCTTAAGTAGCAAAGATTCTAAAATAACGGAATCCTTGCATTATTGTCCCAACTCTTCCTCGACCACTTCCAAGGCCCGTTCAATGACTACATGCATGTCGTAGTATTTATAATCAGCCAAACGTCCACAGAAAATGACCTTATCATTCTGTGCTGCTTCTTCTTGATAGTTAGCAAATAGGGCATTGTTTCTCTCGTCATTGATTGGATAATAAGGCTCATCTCCACCTTTCCAATCTGCTGGGTATTCACGAGTAATGACCGTTTTAGCTTGTGCTCCGTACTCAAAATGTTTATGCTCAATAATGCGAGTATAAGGAATTTCTCGTTCTGTATAGTTGACAACAGCATTTCCTTGATAGTTTTCTTCATCAAAAACTTCATGCTCAAAACGAAGACTACGGTATTCTAACTCACCATGTTTATAATCAAAGTATTGGTCAATCATCCCTGTAAAGACAACTTTTTCAGCAGAAGCTTCTAATTCTTGACGATTGGCAAAAAAGTCAAGACCAAGTTCTACTTCCACATCCTTGAGCATATTTTCAATGATAACGTTGTAACCACCAATTGGAATACCCTGGTAACGGTCATTGAAGTAGTTATTATCAAAAGTCAAACGAACTGGTAGACGTTTAATAATAAACGGTGGAAGGTCAGTAGCAGAACGTCCCCATTGCTTTTCAGTATATCCTTTAATCAATTTTTCATAAATATCTGGACCGATCAACTTGATAGCCTGCTCTTCCAAGTTTTTCGGTTCAACGTCCTTCATATGAGCCGTTTGCTCAGCAATCTTATTTTTGACTTCTTGAGGAGTTTTTGTCCCCCACATAGCATAGAAAGTATTCATATTGAAAGGTAGATTATAAAGGCTACCCTTGTAATTAGCTAGAGGCGAGTTGATATAATTGTTAAATTCAGCGAATTGATTCACATAATCCCAAACTTTTTTATTAGAAGTATGAAAGATATGGGCACCATATTTATGAACATTAACTCCTTCTACATTCTCACAGTAGATATTTCCACCAATGTGGTCACGTTTATCAATAACTTTTACTTTTTTTCCACGCTTAGTCGCCTCATAAGCAAAAATTGCTCCCGACAACCCAGCACCAACGATTAGATAGTCGTACATAGTCTCTTCCTTATCATTTATCTTCACATCTCCTTAACTATAGTAAAAGAGAGAATCTTATACTCTTCGAAAATCTCTTCAAAGCACGTCAGCGTCCATCTGCAACCTCAAAACAGTATTTTGATCTAACTTCTCAGTTACTATTTGATTTTTATTGAGTATTCGTTTCAATCTATTTTAGCACAAAACAAATCATTTCTCAGTTTTCAATAGCCGAGTGATTTAAAAAGACAAGCACCAAAACTGATGTTTGTCTTTATGATTTTCCTTGAAAAGGCTATTTCTAACTATTTAACATGTTTTTCTGCTTCTTTTTGGGCTTTTTCGATTGCTTTTTTGCTTTCTTGCTCCCATTTGGTCTTAGCTTCTTCAAACTGTTTGGTTGTCACCGTATCTTTTTGCAGTTTCATGTACTTGTAGTTATTGCCATCACCCTTGATACCAACCAATGAATAGCCTCTTGTAAATGGCGTTACTTTGGTTACAGATGCTGTGCCACCATTTGACATAGCTGACATAATCAGAGAATTGTCAATCATCCAAGCCTGTGCTTCAGCATATTTCTCATAGCGTTTGGCTACATCTTTATTTTCACGATCTGCATCTTTGAGCATCTTGGTGTAAGTATCAAGCCCCAAGCTAGCAATCTTAGCTTTATCTTCTTGAGCATCTAGTCCAAAAATCTTGAGATAGAAGCCATCCTCTGCATTGAAAGGATTGAGATAAGTTGATGGATCCTGATAATCACCCACCCAACCATCAAAGTTCAAATCATAGTCACGATCAGCTGCTGTTGGCGCTAAGAAGGCTACGTTATTAAAATCATCTGTTGAAAGTTGCTGAACGTCGATGACAATGTTATCAGCACCCAAAACTGACTCAAGGGTCTGCTTAACTGAGTTCATGCCTGTCACAGCATTTTTACTTGTCTGATCAACAGCCACATCCAAGTGAATAGGGAAAGTCACACCTTGACTTGCCAATTCTTTTTTAGCTTCCGCAAATTTTGCTTGAGCCTTTTCTTTGTTAAAATAGGCATCCTGAGCATCTGCTAAGTTTATACCTGCCCACTCTGTTCCATAGTTGACCAATTTAGAAGCAACTACTTCTCCAAAGGTCTTGTCTCCAACTTGGACAAATGTAGGAGGCACTAGGGTGTTCCGAAGGGTCTTGCTAGCTGCTTCTTCCCCATTTGACTGAGCAGAATAGGCTGTGCGGTCCAAGGCAAAGTTCACCGCTTGGCGGAAGTTCTTGTTCAAAACAGCTGTCTCAGTTGACTTCTTCTGCTCATCTGTCGTTTTAGCAGTGTGATTGTAGGCCTTACGGTTAACGTTGAAATTGAAATACCAAGAAGTCTTGTCCTGCAAGCTATAGACGATATTATCCTTATATTTTTCCTTGGTCTTAGCGAAGTTAGAACTATTTGGATAAACCCCAGCGATAGAATAAGCTCCACTTTCAAAGTTACGGATGGTCAATTCTTGGTCTGAACCATCAAAATAGGCCAATTTCACATGTTCAATTGATACTTTGTCATGATCATAGTAATGCGGATTTTTCACATACTCGATTGATGATTTTGATGTGAAATCTTTTAACAAATAAGGTCCGCTGTAGAGAATACTATCTGGAGATAGGGTACCAAAATCTTTCCCTTTTGAGTTTAAAAACTCTTCGTTTACTGGGAAAAGAATACTGTTGGTTGTTTTTGAGTTCCAGTAAGGTTCTGGCCGTGACAAAGTATACTCAACAGTCTGGTCGTCAATGGCCTTCACCCCAACCTTAGAAAAGTCAGAATCCGCTCCTGTAATATAATCAGTCAAGCCCTTAATCGAGTTTTGAATCAAGTCAATGGCCTGTGATTTATTATCCACTGCGTACTTGATACCTGTCACAAAATCTTGTGCCTTAACTGGGGCGTACTCTTCACCGTCAGCCGTGAACCATTTGGCACTTTTCTCAATTTGTAAGTATAAGTCAGACCGCCGCTTGAAACAGACCAGTCCTCTGCTAAAGACGGAACTAGATTTCCGTAATTGTCATTTTCAAGCAGACCATCAACTAGGTTGGTAATGATGGCTGTATTATCAGCGTAGTAGTCTAACAAGTAGTTAAATGCAGTTGGATTTCCACTAAAGGTTGATGAGTAAGTTTTTGTATCTGAACCTGATTGTCCGCAAGCAGCTAAAAGCAAGGCAAATGCAAAAGTCAGGCCTGCACTAAGGACACTCTTTTTTGTATTCATCTCCCTTCTACTTTATGTTAGTTTTTGTAACATAGGTTTGTTTTACCAAAATAGTGGAAATTTGTAAAGTTAATTGAATTTCGAGAATGAAAGTTTATAAACCTTGGTTATAAAAAACAAAGGATTTCTGCCTTTTCATACAGTCTTCCCTTGTTTTTATGCGATTTTAATTTTAAATTTTTCTGTAAAAAATATTTATAGTAATTCCACACAGAAAGCATCCCATGGAGCTAAGATTTGTTTTTCAAAGACTTCTTGAGCTAGGGTGTTTTCAATCAAGACCGATTTGACGTTTCCTTCTACTGCCAAGTCTTGCTCTTCATTGGACAAGTTAGCCACAACTAGGAAACGACGGTCGCCATCTTTACGGATATAGGCAAAGACCTTGTCAGCCGTGTCAAGCAATTCAAAGTCAGCTCGAATCAGCCAACTGTTTTCCTTACGAATTTGAACCAACTTCTGATAGGTATAGAAAATAGAATCTGGATTTGCCAGCGCTTCTTGAACGTTGATTTCTTCGTAGTTTGGATTAACTGCCAACCAAGGTTGACCTGTTGAGAAACCAGCGTTTTGGCTCTCATCCCATTGCATTGGGGTACGGGCATTGTCACGTCCAATTACACGGATACTGTCCATAATTTCTTGCATCGGAACGCCTTTTTCAAGAGCCTCACGTGCATAGTTAAGGGATTCAATATCTTCTACTTGATCCAGCGTTTCAAAGGGATAGTTGGTCATCCCAATCTCCTCACCTTGGTAGATATAAGGAGTTCCTCTCATAATATGAAGCAAGATTGCAAAGGCTTTGGCAGATTTTTCGCGGTATTCTTGGTCATTTCCCCAGATTGAGACAATACGAGGGAGGTCATGGTTGTTCCAGAAGAGGGAATTCCAGCCGTCCTCAACTCCTAACTCTGTCTGCCATTTGTTGAAGATTTCTTTTAACTTAGCGATATTCAGCTCTTTTTGATAGTGCCATTTAGGCTGACCTTCCTGATACTGAAGACCGATATGTTCAAAATGGAAGACCATAGACAATTCTTGCCCCTTTGGGTCAGAGTAGAGCTTGGCAATCTCTGGCGTTGCTCCCCAGGTTTCCCCTACTGTCAAGAGATTCTTAGCTCCAAAGGTGGCCTGATTCATTTCCTTGAGATAGGGGTGAAGCATAGGACCATTATTGACTACTTTCTCGTCAGGAATTTTCCCAATCATATCAATAACATCCATCCGGAAACCACCAATACCTTTATCAATCCAGAAGTTCATCATCTCATAAATTTTCTGGCGAAGTTTTTCATTCTCCCAGTTGAGATCAGGCTGTTTCTTACTGAAAAAGTGGAGATAGTATTGACCTGACTTTTCATCGTATTCCCAAGCAGACCCACTAAAGATAGAATCTAGGTCATTGGGTTCATCGCGCCAGATATAGTAGTCTCGCTCAGGGCTATTAGGATTTTCACAGGCCTCTACAAACCAAGCATGTTCATCCGAGGTATGATTGACCACCAAGTCCATGATGATACGAATATCACGCTTCTTAGCTTCCGCAATCAGTTGATCCATGTCCTCCATAGTTCCGAAAATAGCTGCAATCGCTTGATAATCAGCAATATCATATCCATTATCATCCATAGGACTGTCATAAACGGGAGAAAGCCAAATCGCTGTAATCCCTAGCTTGGCTAGATAGTCTAACTTACTGGTAATTCCTGGCAAATCGCCAATTCCATCTCCGTTGCTGTCCATGAAACTCTTTGGATAAACTTGATAGACTACGGCATTGTGCCACCATTTTTCTTGCATCTTCTTACCTCATTATTTTAATAATCTATAGTCTATGATAGCGCTTTTTGAATTTTTGTGCAAGCCTTCGCCTAATCTTTTTGATTCCTTTTTTAACTCCATAGTTTCCTAACTTCCAATTTTTTATTATAATAGAGGTCAGAGGTAAAGTTTGAAAAAAATAAAAGTTAGTTGATTGCTTATTTATCCTAATTTTGGGCACACTAAAAAGAGGTTTTGACACCTAAATTTTAAAATTAAAGCACGTTGAATCCGTGCTGTTGTGCAAAACGAACGGCATCTTGGACAGACATTGTCTTATCAGGATTTCTTATTTCTGCAAGACCTTGTAATCTTGGATTATAACTCTCCTGTTTTAGAAGTACATGGTAGATGGCAACCAATAATCTGCGACAAATAGCGATGATAGCTTTTCGATGCCCCCGTCGTTTCTTGAGTTTGAGATATTTATTTCGTAGTTCAGGGTGCTTCTCTGATTTAACCACGGCATTAGCTATTTGAACAAGAAAAGGTTTGAGATAGTGACCGCCTTTCGAAATACGAGTAGAGAACTTCTTTCCTGCACTTTCATTGTTGGCAGGAACTAATCCGCCCCAAGAACAAAGTTTACCTGCAGTACTAAAGACAGTCATATCAGCTCCGATTTCAGAGAGTATTCTGAGAGCAGATAGCTCCTCTTTGAAACCAGGCACGGTTTGGATCAGTTTAACCTGTTCTTGGTATTCTTGACCGAGCTTCCGAATCATGGTTTCTAAATCTTCTTTACAGACGGCCAGAGCATCATAGTGTTCCTTGATGATTCTGATTTTCTCAGCTTGTTCAGGTGTTACCTCCTCCTCGATAGCGATTTTCAAGTCCTGCACCTTATCCTTCATTCTCTTATGAACCAACTGTTCAATGTTTGGTTTGTCCTCTGGATTGTCAAGGATGCTCTGAATAATAGCCTGAGCACTTTTTCCGAACACGTCGGAAACGACACTTGCAATCTGAAGATTAGACCAAGTTATACTCTTCGAAAATCAAATTCAAACCGCGTCAACGTCGCCTTGCCGTACTCAAGTACAGCCTGCGGCTAGTTTCCTAGTTTGCTCTTTGATTTTCATTGAGTATTAGACAGTTCTGGTAACGATTTTTCTCGCTGACTTGAAGTTGTGTTAATTTCATGCGATAGCGAAAAAAGTCTCGGAGTTGTCTAATTTTAAGAGGTGGGATAAAGCTAGAAGCAACTAAATCATGCTTGAAGAGGTCGGCTATCCACTGCGCATCTTTCTTGTCGGTCTTCTTTCCTCTGATAGCCTTGACATACTTGGGGTGAGCCAAGCAAATCTTGCAGGATTTTTCAAGGATATTGAAGACAGGAATCCAATATTTACCGGTAGATTCCATACAGACATCAAAGCAAGAATAGTATTCTAGCCAGTCTCGTAGCTGTACTAACCCATTTGTTAAAGTTGAGAAACGTTTACGATGGTAGCTTGTGAGTCCTTGCTTGTCAGTGATGGCAATAACTGCTACAACAAAGGTTTTATGCACATCAATGCCACAACAATTAGGATAAATAATTTTTAACATGAGGGGTCTCCCTTCACCAAATTTGAGTCTGCCTATCCCTTGACTATCCTTTCCTTTCACAAACGAGTCGCTTATTCAATTATAAGTTTACATGCTCCTAGTCACAGTTCTTGTGCTTGAGGGAAAGAATGACACCTATAAAAATGCGAGGTAGTGGCTGTACCACTCACTTATTCACCTCCCCGTGATTTGTAGTAGTGATAGGCTTTCTCACTATTATTATAAAACAAAATAAAGAGCACAACACTTTTTCATTCTGTCTTGTGCCTTGAGTGAAACGAAAGGAATGAATTATAAAAATGAAAAAACAAGCTTTTAGTTCTGAACAATATTTGAATCTACAGCGCGACCACATTTTGGAGCGCATTAATCAATTTGACGGTAAACTCTACTTGGAGTTTGGTGGCAAAATGTTAGAAGACTTCCACGCTGCTCGTGTCCTTCCTGGTTATGAGCCTGACAATAAAATCAAGCTCTTGCAAGAATTGAAAGAGCAGGTTGAGGTCGTGATTGCTATTAATGCAAGTAATATCGAGCATTCCAAAGCACGTGGCGACTTAGGCATTTCTTATGACCAAGAAGTCCTTCGCTTGATTGACAAATTCAATGAACTGGGAATTTTTGTCGGCTCAGTGGTCATCACACAGTACGCTGGCCAACCAGCTGCAGATGTCTTCCGCAACCAACTCGAGAAAAACGGAATTGATTCTTATCTTCATTATCCAATCAAAGGATATCCAACAGATATGGATCACATCATTTCTCCAGAAGGTATGGGGAAAAACGACTACATCAAAACCAGTCGCAACCTGATTGTCGTAACCGCTCCTGGACCTGGTTCTGGAAAATTGGCAACTTGCATGTCCAATATGTATCACGACCAAATCAATGGTATCAAGTCTGGTTACGCTAAATTTGAAACCTTCCCAGTCTGGAATCTGCCCCTTCATCACCCAGTCAATTTGGCTTACGAGGCTGCCACAGCTGACCTTGATGATGTCAACATGATTGACCCTTTCCATCTCCAAACCCACGGAGAAACTACTGTCAACTACAACCGTGATATCGAAATCTTCCCAGTGCTCAAGCGCATGTTAGAACGTATCCTCGGTAAATCTCCATACGCTTCTCCGACAGATATGGGTGTCAACATGGTTGGTTTTGCTATTACTGATGACGAGGCTGCTATCGAAGCCTCTAAACAAGAAATCATCCGTCGCTACTATCAGACTGTTCTTGATTTCAAAGCCGAAAAAGTGGGCGAATCTGCTGTCAAGAAAATTGAGTTGCTTATGAACGACCTCGGCATCACACCTGCAGACCGTAAGGTTGCTGTCGTTGCGCGTCAAAAAGCAGAAGAAACTGGCGGACCAGCCCTAGCCCTTGAATTGCCAACTGGGGAAATTGTCACTGGTAAGAACTCAGAACTCTTTGGTCCTACAGCCGCTGCTCTTATCAACGCCATCAAGAAATCAGCTGACATTGCTAAAGAAGTAAAACTAATTGAACCTGAAGTTGTCAAACCGATTCAAGGTCTTAAAATCGATCATCTAGGTAGTCGCAATCCACGCCTTCATTCAAATGAAATTTTGATTGCACTTGCCATCACAGCTACAGAAAATCCTGATGCCGCTCGTGCTATGGAAGAACTTGGCAACCTCAAAGGAAGCGAAGCCCACTCTACCATCATCTTGACCGATGAAGACAAGAATGTCCTTCGCAAATTGGGTATCAATGTAACCTTTGACCCTTACTACCAATACGACCGCTTGTATCGTAAGTAACGATTTGAACCTCTCCACCCTCGGAGAGGTTTTCTCTCTGTCTCAGGAGCAACCTTTATGATATAATGATAGGAGAAAACTGAAAGGATTTACCATGTCAAAAGAAGTTATTATTGAAAGTTTTGAACTTGACCACACCATTGTTAAAGCACCTTATGTTCGCTTGATCGGGGAAGAAACAGGACCAAAGGGAGATGTCATCTCCAATTATGATATTCGTTTAGTGCAACCCAATGAAGACTCGATCCCTACTGCTGGCCTTCACACTATCGAGCACCTCTTGGCCAAACTCATCCGTACCCGCATCGACGGCATGATTGACTGTTCACCATTTGGTTGCCGTACAGGCTTCCATATGATTATGTGGGGACGTTATACCAGCGCTGAAATTGCGGCTGTTATCAAGGATTCGCTCAAAGAAATCGCTGAGACTACTACTTGGGAAGATGTCCCTGGAACAACCATCGAATCTTGCGGTAACTACAAGGATCACAGCCTCTTTTCTGCTAAAGAATGGGCAAAACTCATCTTGGAGCAAGGAATTTCAGATGATGCCTTTGAACGCCATGTGATTTAAACACAAAAAGGAACCAGTTTTTCAGCTGGCTCCTTCTTTTTTATGCTCAAAATTCTGTCTTAGGCTTTTTCACGAATGACCAAAACACCATCTTCCATGTCAGCTTCTAGGTGTTTAGCATCAAGGTTATCCAAGTGGAAGTCCGTGACTTTGTCACGGATTTGTTGTTCAACCACACGACGGAGTGGACGAACACCCATGACTTCATCGTAGCCTTCCTCAGTCATGTATTCTTTAGCAGCTTCGCTCACTGCCAAGTCAATGTCTTTCTTAGAAAGCGTCTTGTTAACTTCAACCAACATAAGGTCTACAATCTTAGAAAGATCTTCTTTGCTCAAGTGTGAGAATTCGATGACAGCATTGAAACGGTTAAGGAATTCTGGACGGAAGTAAGGTTTCAAACGATCCATCAATTCTGGTTTATCCGCATCTTCTGTCAAGTTGGCTTCATAGCCAAATCCAGCATTTGAGGTCGCAATAATGACAGTGTTCTTGAAGTTTACTGTATTTCCTTGACCATCTGTCAAACGACCATCATCTAGAACTTGGAGGAGAAGGGTAATAACTTGAGGGTCAGCCTTTTCAATTTCATCCAAGAGAATGATAGAGTATGGATTGCGACGAACACGTTCTGTTAAGGTATTGCTATTGTCATCATAACCCACATAGCCTGCTGTTGTACCAATTAGCTTAGAAACAGCTGTACGGTCACTGTATTCAGACATATCCAAACGGATAATCGCATCCTGGGTTCCAAACATATCGAGTGCCAATTGCTTAGCAAGCTCCGTCTTACCAACCCCAGTAGACCCTACAAAGAGGAAGCTGCCGATTGGGCGATTTCCTTCATCAAAACCAGCACGGTTACGACGGATAGCACGAGCTACAGCTTCTACGGCCTTATCTTGACCAATCACCTTGTCTTGCAAGCGATGGGCCATATCTTTCAAACGTTCGATATCTGAAGCTCCCATTTGCGATACTGGGATACCTGTCATTCGTTCCACAGATTCAGCCACATCATTGACACTTGCAGTCACTTTCATATCTTCTGTGTGGTTTTCGATTTTCTTTTCCAATTCTGCAATGCGTGTTTTATAGTTTAGAGCTGCTTCAAAATCTTCTGCTTCAACTGCTTTTTCTTGCTTGTCTTTTTCCGTTTCGATTTCACGTTCAACAGCATGAACATCTGTTACTGGATGCTGAGCTGCCAAGTGAGCCGCCGTTACATCGACAAGGTCGATAGCCTTATCTGGCAAGCTACGTTGAGGAATGTATTGAACAGAATAATCCACCGCTGCTTTCAAAACTTCGTCTGGCAAGATGACATTGTGGTGTTGCTGATAGAGGTCACGAATTCCTTGAAGAATTTTATATGTATCCTCTGCTGAAGGAGCATTGACCTTGACTTCGTTGAACCGACGAGCAAGAGCTGCATTCTTCAAGATAGTGTTACGGTATTCATCTTGAGTCGTTGCCCCAATCACTGTCAATTCTCCACGAGAGAGAGCTGGCTTAAGAATGTCTGCAAGCCCTTTAGAACCACTGTCTCCACCAGTGCTACCTGCACCGAGGATTTGGTGAATTTCATCAAAGAAGAGAATAATATTCCCTGCTTCTTTCACTTCATTGACTAAGTTTTGGACATTTTCTTCAAAGCTACCACGGTATTGAGTACCAGCCTCAAGACCTGAGATATCAATAGAAATAATTTCCTTGTTCTTGATAGCAGCAGGAACATCTCCGTTCACAATGGCTTGCGCTAGACCTTCGACAACTGCTGTCTTACCAACACCTGCATCTCCGACCAAAACAGGATTGTTCTTGGTGCGGCGTGAGAGGATTTCAGATGTTTCTTGAATTTCCTTGTTTCGTCCGATAACAGGATCCAACTTGCCCTCACGCGCTTCTGCTGTCAAGTTTCGACCTAGTTTTGCAAGGACACCGTCTTGTTTCATACCTGATGCCTGTTGTGACATTTGCACATCAGTTTCTGCATTTCCTGGTAATTGACCAGTCGTACGATAGTGAGCAAATTCCTCAGGTGTGACTTCGCGCCCATTAATTAAGTAACGGCGATTTTCAGAACTGTATCCTCGCATACCACCCATCAATTGGTTAAATAAATCATCCATGTTATTAAAATTATTAAAGTTGTTATTCATATTCTTTACCTCTTTTTGTTTACAAAGTTATGATTACTGATATTGACTATCTTTGACCATTGTTTTAAAAAATTTAGACTAGCTAGATCGCTACCCTACGTACTATTTCTGGTTTTTCTTTTTCAAGCAGGAGTAGACTATCTTTACTTCTGAAGATTTCTAGATGAAACATAGACCCACCTCTTTCTATTTTACTTTAAATAAGTGTTCTAGTAAGGCTTTCATTTACCTTACGTTCATAATATACTACATTGGTCAGAAAAGGTCAAGAGTTTTGACTTTAATTGACCAATATTTTTTAAAAAGCAAAAACACCCTGAAACATCAGGGTGCTATTCTTATACCAAATACAAAATTGCTAGGGTCAAAAGACTTGCTAGAAGTCCCACTCCCCAAAAGAAGAAGTCAACCTTCCACTCGCTCCAAGGATTTCCTTTACCAGACAATCCCCCAAGCTCAAAATGGTGATGTACAGGCGTCATACGGAAAATACGTTTGCCACCTGTCAGTTTGAAATAGCCGACTTGCATCATGACTGAGGTTGTTTCAAAAACATAAACAATTCCGATAATCAAGAGAGTCCATTCTTGGTGGAGAGCCATTGAAATAGCTGCCAGCATTCCACCGAGAGCCAAACTTCCCACATCTCCCATAAAGACCTTAGCAGGCTTATGGTTAAAGACGAAGAAACCGAGCAAACCACCAATCATAGCGAGAATCACCAGAAGAATATCCATCTGACCTTGTACATAGGCAATAACTCCATAGGCAGACAAGCTAATCACCACTGAAATACTAGCCAGACCGTCAATGCCATCTGTCAAGTTCACTGCATTTGAAAAACCGACTAGCCAGAAAAGAGCGAAGAAAATATAGAAAAATCCCAAATGAACTGGATAACCAAATACAGACAGGATATCGCCCCCACGCTCATAGAAAAGATAGAAGATAACTCCACCTAGAAGCTGAAGAGCCAATTTTTGCTTGGGATTTAGCCCCTCATTGATCTTACGAAAGACCTTAAGGAAGTCATCTAAAAATCCGACCAAGCCATACAAGACCAAGATAAACAAAATCATTCCTACATTATTGCTGAATTGGCTACTAAATAGGGCAAAAAAGAAAGCAACCAAAACAGAAGTAATTAAGAAAACCAAACCTCCCATTGTAGGAGTCCCAGCTTTTGCCTGATGCTGTTTGACATCCTCATGCATCTGCTGGCCTGTAATTTGCGCCTTTCTATAAAATTGGATAAAGGCTGGAATTCCTACTAAAGTTAGTAAAAATGTCACAATTCCAGCACTGATGGAAATAAACATATTAGTCTCCTAAAGTTAATGTAATTTTTTTAATGTCCTTGATAGCTGTGTTAGCACGAACATCTTGCTTCTGCACAGTAGAGCCCGAACCTTCAAATTCAAGTTCTATATTGAGCCACTTAGCAAAGGTCTCAGCAGTCGCTTTTGTCCAACCATACATGTCTGGAACTTCCTCTGCTTTATCAGATAAGATTAGGACTTGCTGATTCGGGGCAAGATTCTTCCCTTCTTCAGCAGAACTGTTTTTAATCTTCGTCCCTGTTCCTACAACGATGGGTTGTACAAGATTGCGACGCAATTCTTCTGCTAAATCACCAGGTGAAATATCCTTGACACTAGGCATAGGATAAGGACTTTGTTGACTTACTTGCTCCAAAGCTTTAGCTGTTGTTTGAAGATTGAGAGAGTCTTTCATAGCTGAAGCCCGCTCCAAGATAGGATTAGCAAATTCTCCCAACTGAATACCTGAATAATGTTCAGGTTGTTGGACCGTCACATACAAGATAAAATCAGGATTTTCAGCCGGATTCATCGATACAGCCGAGAAGATATAGTTGGTTAACCCAACTAGATAACCACCATTTTTCTCGTCAGCAATCTGAGCCGTACCAGACTTGAGGGCTACATTTTGCCCAGGAACAGTTACAGTTGGTTTGCCTGTACTGTGGTTATACATGGTTCCATAAACCGAATCCGTCCCTACCAAAATCATGTTAGTCCGAGTTAAACTAGCTGCATCTTTAGAAACAGGATTTCCCACAATTTCTTTTTGAGATTTCCGAGCAGTTTGATCATTTGGATCATAAATGGCACTAATAAATTTAGGCTCCAGCATGACACCGTCATTAGCAATAGCTGTAAAGGCACGAAGCATTTGCGTCTGGGTCACTGAAATCCCTTGTCCAAATGAGCTTTGCGCAATGTTGACAATATTATCCGCAGGAAGTTGCCCAGCATACTCATCCGTCAAACCGAAACGGGTCGGAACACCAAATTTAAAACGATTAAGATAATCAAGCCAGGTAGCATCTCCCATCTTTTGCTCAAGGAGGGTCATCCCAACGTTACTTGAGTGTGCAAAACCTTGAGAAAAAGTCATCATTCTGCCACCAGTCAATCCTTCATTAACGTCCCAATCTCGAATCGTGGCATCTGCAATTTTTAACTCACTACTATTAAAGACTTCTCCCCCTGGAAAGGTATTATTATCAATAGCAGCAGCCAACATCATCACTTTCATAGTGGAACCTGGCTCATAGTTACTTTGATAAAGGATATCACGCCAAACAAAGTCCTCTGTAATGCCTTCTTTTGTATCTGCATCAAAGGTCGGTCGTTGCGTTGTTGCCAGAATTTCCCCTGTTTTAGCACTGACCAAAGTTGCTGTCATGTACTTTCCTTTTACCTTCTCTTGAAAAGCATCCATCTGGGTTTCCATAAAGGACTGGAGGGGGCTGGAAATGGTTGTATAAACATCCTTACCGTCCACCGTTTGTTGGGAAACTTGTTCTGTTCCGGGTATAATATTGCCCAGACGATCCTTTTCATAGGTAATAATGCCGTCTGTCCCTGCAAGAATACTGTTCAAGGAACTCTCCATTCCAGAGGTTCCCAGCAAACTCTTACTTCCATCTTCATTTTCATGTAGCTGAGCTAGTCCGATAAAACTAGAAGCAAATTGTCCGTTTGGGTAACTACGATTGGGACTGGTTGTAAAATCAATCCCCTTGACCTCTGCAGTTTCCAACTCTTTTTTGATAGACATCATATTGGCATAGGTAATCCCATTCCCCTTTGCTCCAAAGGAAACTTGTTTGAGATTAGGTTGCGAGAGTTGCTCTCTTACATAGGATTCTTCCATGTCCAGATACTTATGAAAGACCTCTGCAACCTTGTTAAATTGTGTTTTTTCTACGTAAAGAATCTTACCCGTTGCTGACTTATAGTTCTCATCAATGACCGCATAGACATTATAGGAGGTTGCATCCTCAGCAATCGGGACTCCATTTCGGTCATAAATAGTCCCACGTTTGGCAGGAACTGTACGGGTGGTTTGATGAACCTTCTTAGCTTCCTTCGCTAAATCTGTTCCAAAGCGAGTGCCCGTCCCAATAATGACCGCAAAATTGACTAAAAAAACGGCAAAAACAAAGACAGATAATAAACTCAGACTTTTTCCAACTCTGCGTCTGTTTTCAGCCGGCGATTTCCGATTTTTGGTCGCATAACGGATTACTCTTTTTGTCCACTTCATATCTTACTCCGCTATTCGAATATTTTCATTGTTTAATTGCAAATCGTGTGAATTAGCAATTTCTTTCAAACGTTCTGCACGTAATAGTTCATTGACCTCTTGCTTGGCATCGTCCAATTCGGTCTTCTTTTCCTCTATCTGCGCATTGATTTTTGTCAAATCATTCTGCACTTGCAAGAGCTTGGTCTGCATAAAAATAATACTAATGGCTACAATAAGAGTGGTTACAGCAATGGAAAAGTAAAAAGCTTTTTCCACACGCGAAAACCGTTTAAGTTGCATCTGTAGTATTTGACCTGTTTTTTCCATTCTTTCTGCCATCTTTTTTCCTCTTACTTGTGAATTTTTCTGGCCACGCGCAACTTGGCTGAGTGCGAGCGGTTATTGGCTTCTAATTCTTCTGCACTTGGCAAGATTGGCTTACGGGACACCAATTCCATCTTGGGCTTGAGATCATCTGGGATGAAAGGCAAACCTTTGGGAACTTCAACCGTTGAAGCTTCCTTGAACAACTGCTTGGTCAAGCGGTCTTCTAAGGAATGAAAGGTAATCACTGAAATCCTACCATCCAGAGCCAACATATCCATAGACTGCTGGATGGACTCATCTGCCGCTCCCAGTTCATCATTGACTTCAATTCGAATAGCCTGGAAAATCTGCTTAGCAGGATGGCCCTTCTTCTTGAGTTCCTTGGCAGGTTTGGCCGACTTGATAATTTCTGCCAATTCAGTCGTAGTCTCGATTGGCTTAACTTCACGTGCTTGTTCAATCTTACGCGCAATCTGTTTAGAGAATTTGTCCTCTCCATACTTGAAGAAAATACGAACCAAGTCATGATAGTCATAGTGGTTCACCACTTCATAGGCTGTCAGGCTAGCATCCTGATTCATCCGCATGTCCAGTGGCGCATCCTTTTTATAAGAAAAACCACGCTCACGCTGGTCCAATTGAGGACTAGACACTCCCAAGTCATAACAAATTCCATCAATTTCCTGAACACCAGCTTCGCGCAAACGTGCCTGTAAATGACGGAAGTTATCCTTGATAAAGGTCACCATTCCCTTCTCAATGTAAGGTGCCAAGCGTTTTTGCGCATTGTCAATGGCATTCTGGTCCTGGTCAAAGGCATAGAGATGGCCTTTTTCACTTAATTTACTTAATAAATACTCGCTATGGCCTGCTCCACCCAAAGTCGCATCAACGTAGATACCGTCGGGCTTTACGTCAAGCATATCAATCGTTTCGTGGAGTAAGACCGTTACATGATGAAATTCTTTTGTCATATCTTATCTATTTTACCACAAATCCGACCAGCTTGCACTAGTCAGACAAATCAGACAAGGAGGCCAAATTTCAAGTTCAAGTTAGCCATGAAGAAGTCTTCTCTGGGTGATTTGTAGTTCAAGCATTTTTTAGGATAGTTATTAATCCAATTTTAGATGAATGTGACTTCTTTGGGAGTCGTTTCCTTAGTTCCCTTAGGTAACCATCTACGAATGAGGCTGTTGTGATTCTCATCAGTTCCCCTTTCCCAAGAGGCATAGGGGTGCGCATAATAGATATGTTCCTCAGAAAATACATCAGACAAGCGGTTAAATTCTGTACCATTATCTGCCGTGATGGAAAGAATTTGATGTTGTTTTAAGATGAGTTTTAAAGCCTGATTGACCGCCTCAGCACTTTTATTTGGAATCAATCGGATAATTTGATGCCTAGTCCTTCGATCAGTTAAGACCAGTAAACAATAATTTTTCACCCTTGTAAGCAGAACCGTATCAATCTCATAATGCCCATTCTCCAATCGCAGATTGATAGCTTCAGGACGCTGTTCGATAGATTGACCAGGGGGTTTAAAATTGGTGCTAGCTTGTTTCTTAAGCGCTTTTCCTTTTCTAGGATAGAGCAGATCCTGTTTTGACAATCCTAATTTTCCATGATGGATCCAGTAGTAGATGGTAGAAATTCCCACGTTAACGCCCTTAGCCTTGACCATCATTTCAGGCGAAAATTTTTGGTTATGATAGTGGAGAATCTTTTCCTTTAGTTCCTTGGTCAATCTTGATTTCTTGACCGAGCGCTTGCGATTATTTTCATAAGCCTGTTGAGCATAGTCAGCAGAATAAACCTCTTTAAAGCGTCCTTTTCCAAGACATTGTCGGACTGTCCCACGCTTGATTTCAGTATGGATAGTTTGAGGAGCTTTTCCAAGTAAAGAGGCGATTTCTCTATTTGATTTCCCTTCCTTTTTTCATCGTTCGATTAAGCGACGGCTATCGATTGTCAAATGTTTGGCTTTTGTAGTATAATGGTTTTGCATCTCTGTGCCTTTCTTGTGTTTGTGATTGAACAACAAGTATAACACAGAGGTGTTTTCTTATGCCTAGAAGAGCTTTCATTTGACAAGAGGAACCCTTGAAGCAGTTTTGTCAGCCTAACAGCATCAAGCCTCTTATCAAATGAAATCGAGTACTAGCTATAAGCTAGTTAAACCATCTAATTTTTAGGAGGGCTGGATGGCTAACTTCATTATAGAACTTTCAAAAAAATTAATTAAAAAAATTAATTAAAAAAATTAATTAAAAAAAGTTTAAAAAAGTA
>NZ_VMLA01000030.1:0-27611 GCF_013276425.1 Streptococcus sp. 3874
GTTTTGCAGGAAGTCTATTATTTGGTTAGGTGAATTAGTGAAGCGTTTAGGCAATTCGCCATAGTTACGACGTCATGGCTCCTAAATCGATTATATTTAGGAGCCATGACTAGTGAAGCAGTTAGCTAGTCCGCATATAAGCGGCTAGCGTCTAACAATTAGGAACTTTAGTTCCAATAACTTTAAGATTACGACGTTTTAGGACATAAATCGATCATATTTATGTCCTAAAACTAGTGAAGCGCCTAGCCAAATCCCTGATAGGATTTGGCGTTAGTTACTTAGACTACTTTACAATAAAGTGATTAAAAGATTACGACATGAACCAAACCAAATCGATATTATTTGGTTTGGTGAATTAGTAAAGCGATTAGGCAAATCGCCATAGTTACGACGTCATGGTCTCTAAATCGATTATATTTAGAGACCATGACTAGTGAAGCAGTTAGCTAGTCCGCATATAAGCGGCTAGCGTCTAACAATTAGGAACTTTAGTTCCAATAACTTTAAGATTACGACGTTTTAGGACATAAATCGATCATATTTATGTCCTAAAACTAGTGAAGCGCCTAGCCAAATCCCTGATAGGATTTGGCGTTAGTTACTTAGACTACTTTACAATAAAGTGATTAAAAGATTACGACTGAACCAAACCAAATCGATATTATTTGGTTTGGTGAATTAGTAAAGCGATTAGGCAAATCGCCATAGTTACGACGTCATGGTCTCTAAATCGATTATATTTAGAGACCATGACTAGTGAAGCAGTTAGCTAGTCCGCATATAAGCGGCTAGCGTCTAACAATTAGGAACTTTAGTTCCAATAATTTTAAGATTACGACGTTTTAGAACATAAATCGATCATATTTATGTCCTAAAACTAGTGAAGCGCCTAGCCAAAGTCCGAATAGGATTTGGCGTTAGTTACTTAGATTGCTTTGCAATCAAGTAACTTTGGCGATTTACATCTTCTCTGGCGCTTCTACTCCAAGCAAGCGAAGGGCTTCTTTGAGAACGACTGCGGTTGCGTAGCTGAGGGCTAGACGGCTGTCGCGTTCTGGGCTTTCATCCAAGATACGTGTATGTGCATAGTATTTGTTAAAGGATTGAGCCAGGCTAATTGCAAATTTAGCAATGATAGAAGGTTCAAAGTTATCTGCCGCACGGTTGATAATACGTGGGAAGTCTTGAATGAGTTTAATGATTTCCCAGCTTTCAGCATCATTCAAGCTATAGTTGCCAGCTGTTTCTGGTTTGAAATCCGCTTTGCGTAAGATCGATTGGATACGAGCGTAGGCGTATTGAACATAAGGTCCAGTTTCACCCTCGAAGGATACCATGGCCTCTAAGTCGAAGTCATATCCGTTTGTACGGTCAGTCTTGAGGTCATAGAACTTAATGGATCCAACCCCAACAGCATGTGCTACCTGATCTTTATTTTCCAATTCAGGATTTTTTGTTTCAATTTGGGCTTTTGCACGACTAATAGCCTCTGCAACAGTGGGCTCTAGCAAGATGACATTCCCTTTACGGGTAGAGAGTTTTTTCCCTTCTTTTGTAACCAAACCAAAAGGAACATGAGTAATGTCGTCACTCCAATCGTAGCCCATCTCTTGCAAGACAGCTTTGAGCTGTTTAAAGTGGGCAGATTGCTCTTGACCAACTACGTAGATAGATTTAGCAAATTGATATTCGTTTTTACGGTAAAGGGCTGCAGCCAAGTCACGTGTGATATAGAGAGTTGCACCATCCGATTTCTTGATAAGGGCTGGATGTTCAATTCCATACTTCTCAAGATTCACAACTTGGGCCCCTTCTGACTCAACAAGAAGGCCTTTTTCAGAAAGAATGTCTACAACTGCATCCATCTTATCGTTGTAGAAGGCTTCCCCGTTATAGCTGTCAAAATCAACCTGCAATTCATTGTAAAGGCGGTTAAATTCCACTAAACTTTCATCACGGAACCATTGCCAAAGAGCGAGAGCTTCCTCGTCACCATTTTCCAGTTTACGGAACCATTCGCGTGCTTCTTCATCCAAGCTAGGGTCATTTTCAGCCTCAGCATTGATACGGACATAGAGTTTAAGGAGTTCATCGATTGGATGAGCTTTTACAGCTTCTTCGTCGCCCCATTTTTTGTAGGCAACAATCAACATCCCAAATTGTTTACCCCAGTCTCCCAAGTGGTTGACCTTGACTGTTTGATAACCGATTTTTTGGAAAATATGTGATAAGCTATCTCCGATAACAGTTGAGCGCAGGTGACCAATAGAGAATGGTTTAGCGATATTGGGACTAGACATATCGATAACAACATTTTCTTGTTTGCCAATAGTTTGGTCAGCATAGTGTTCTTTTTCAGTGATAACAGCTTGCAATACTTGAGCAGAGATGGCAGATTTATCAAGGAAAAAGTTGACGTAAGGTCCTGTTGCAACAACCTTTTCAAAGGCTTGGCTGTTAATTTTTTCAGCCAGTTCAGCCGCAATCATTTGAGGTGCTTTACGTTCGACTTTGGCAAGAGAAAAAGCAGGGAAAGCAATGTCTCCCATTTCTGAGTTTTTAGGGGTTTCCAGTAAATTTAAAATAGCCTCTTGGTCTAGGCTATCAATGACGCTAGCCAACTCGCTAGCAATCAATTCTTTTGTATTCATTAAGAGCTCCTTTTTGGACTTTTCTACTATTTTATCACAATTTTAAAGAAAGAAGAAAAAATTTTTGAAATCTCCTATTTTTTTGGTATAATATAGTTATAAAAATAGTTATAAATATTCACATAAGAGGATTTTATGAGAAAAAGAGATCGTCATCAGTTAATAAAAAAAATGATTACTGAGGAGAAATTAAGTACACAAAAAGAAATTCAAGATCGGTTGGAGGCACACAATGTTTGTGTGACGCAGACAACCCTGTCTCGTGATTTGCGCGAAATCGGCTTGACCAAGGTCAAGAAAAATGATATGGTGTATTATGTACTAGCAAATGAGACAGAAAAGATTGATTTGGTGGAATTTTTGTCTCATCATTTAGAAGGTGTTGCAAGAGCAGAGTTTACCTTGGTGCTTCATACCAAACTGGGAGAAGCTTCTGTTTTGGCAAATATTGTAGATGCAAACAAGGATGAATGGATTTTAGGAACAGTTGCTGGTGCCAATACCTTATTGGTCATTTGTCGAGACCAGCACGTTGCCAAACTCATGGAAGATCGTTTGCTAGATTTGATGAAAGATAAGTAAGGTCTTGAGAGTTGCTCTCAAGACTTATTTTTGACAAGGAGAGACGGACAATGGCGACAGAAAAGCTATCACCTGGCATGCAACAGTATGTGGAGATTAAAAAGCAATATCCAGATGCGTTTTTGCTCTTTCGGATGGGTGATTTTTATGAATTATTTTATGAGGATGCGGTCAATGCTGCGCAGATTCTGGAAATTTCCTTAACGAGTCGCAACAAGAATGCCGACAATCCGATTCCTATGGCGGGTGTCCCCTATCATTCTGCCCAACAGTATATCGATGTCTTGATTGAGCAGGGTTATAAGGTGGCTATCGCAGAGCAGATGGAAAATCCTAAACAAGCAGTTGGGGTTGTGAAACGAGAGGTTGTTCAGGTCATTACGCCAGGAACAGTGGTCGATAGCAGTAAGCCGGATAGTCAGAATAATTTTTTGGTTGCCATAGACCGCGAAGGCAATCAATTTGGCCTAGCTTATATGGATCTGGTGACGGGTGACTTTTATGTGACAGGTCTTTTGGATTTCACGCTGGTTTGTGGGGAAATCCGTAATCTCAAGGCGCGAGAAGTGGTGTTGGGCTATGACTTGTCTGAGGAAGAAGAACAAATCCTCAGCCGCCAGATGAATCTGGTGCTCTCTTATGAAAAAGAAAGCTTTGAAGACCTTCATTTACTGGATTCACGATTGGCAGCTGTGGAGCAAGCGGCATCTAGTAAGTTGCTCCAATATGTCCATCGAACCCAGATGAGGGAATTGAACCACCTCAAGCCTGTTATCCGCTATGAAATCAAAGATTTCTTGCAGATGGATTATGCGACCAAGGCTAGTCTGGATTTGGTTGAGAATGCTCGTTCGGGCAAGAAGCAAGGCAGCCTTTTCTGGCTTTTGGATGAAACCAAAACAGCTATGGGTATGCGGCTCTTGCGTTCTTGGATTCATCGCCCCTTGATTGATAAGGAACGAATTATCCAACGTCAAGAAGTGGTGCAGGTCTTTCTCGACCATTTCTTTGAGCGCAGTGATTTGACAGACAGTCTCAAGGGTGTTTATGACATTGAGCGCTTGGCTAGTCGTGTTTCTTTTGGCAAAACCAATCCCAAGGATCTCTTGCAGTTGGCGGCCACCTTATCTAGTGTGCCACGGATTCGTGCGATTTTAGAAGGAATGGAGCAACCTGCTCTAGCTTATCTCATCGCACAACTGGATGGAATCCCTGAGTTGGAGAGCTTGATTAGCGCAGCGATTGCTCCTGAAGCTCCTCATGTGATTACAGATGGGGGGATTATCCGAACTGGATTTGATGAGACTTTAGACAAGTACCGTCGTGTGCTTAGAGAAGGGACTAGCTGGATTGCTGAAATTGAGGCTAAGGAGCGAGAAAACTCTGGTATCAGTACGCTCAAGATTGATTATAATAAAAAGGATGGCTACTATTTCCATGTGACCAATTCACAACTGGGAAATGTGCCTGCTCACTTTTTCCGCAAGGCGACGCTGAAAAACTCAGAACGCTTTGGAACCGAAGAATTAGCTCGTATCGAAGGCGACATGTTGGAGGCGCGTGAGAAGTCAGCTAACCTAGAGTACGAAATTTTTATGCGCATTCGTGAAGAGGTCGGCAAGTACATTCAGCGTTTGCAGGCTCTAGCTCAAGGAATTGCGACCGTTGATGTCTTGCAAAGTCTGGCGGTTGTAGCTGAAACCCAGCATTTGATTCGACCTGAATTCGGAGATGATTCGCGAATTGATATCCAGAAAGGGCGCCATGCTGTCGTTGAAAAGGTTATGGGGGCTCAGACCTATATTCCCAATACGATTCAGATGGCAGAAGATACCAGTATTCAACTGATTACAGGACCCAACATGAGCGGGAAGTCAACCTACATGCGTCAGTTAGCCATGACGGCGATAATGGCCCAGTTGGGCTCTTATGTGCCAGCAGAAAGTGCCCATTTACCTATTTTTGATGCTATCTTTACCCGTATCGGAGCAGCCGATGATTTGGTTTCAGGCCAATCAACCTTCATGGTGGAGATGATGGAGGCCAACAATGCCATTTCGCATGCAACAAAGAATTCCTTGATTCTTTTTGATGAGTTAGGTCGTGGAACTGCAACTTATGACGGGATGGCTCTTGCCCAGTCCATCATCGAATACATCCATGAACATATCGGAGCCAAGACCCTCTTTGCGACCCACTACCATGAGTTGACTAGTCTGGAGTCTAGTTTACAACACTTGGTCAATGTCCACGTGGCAACCTTGGAGCAGGATGGGCAGGTCACCTTCCTTCACAAGATTGAACCAGGGCCAGCTGATAAATCCTATGGTATCCATGTTGCCAAGATTGCTGGTTTACCGGCTGATCTTTTAGCGAGAGCGGATAAGATTTTAACGCAACTGGAGAGTCAGGGGCAAGAAAGTCCTGCTCCTATGAAACAAACAAGTACTGTCTCAGAACAAATTTCACTCTTTGATACGACTGAAGAACATCCTATCCTAGCAGAATTAGCTAAACTGGATGTTTACAATATGACACCTATGCAGGCTATGAATGTCTTGGTCGAGTTAAAACAGAAACTATAAAGAGAAAATTACTAGTCATTCTAGCTGTATCAAGGAGACTTCTTTGACAATCCCCCACTTTTTTGCTAGAATAACATCACACAAACAGAATGAGAAGGAGCTGACACATTGTCGCTCCCTTTTGTCTATTTTTTAAGGAGAAAGTATGCTGATTCAGAAAATAAAAACCTACAAGTGGCAGGCCTTGACTTCGCTTCTGATGACAGGCTTGATGGTTGCTAGTTCACTTCTGCAACCGCGTTATCTGCAGGAAGTCTTAGACGCCCTCCTTGCTGGAAAATATGAAGCTATTTATAGTATCGGGGCTTGGTTGATTGGTGTGGCCGTAGTCGGTCTGGTTGCTGGTGGTCTCAATGTTGTCCTTGCAGCCTATATTGCCCAAGGAGTTTCATCTGACCTTCGGGAGGATGCCTTCCGTAAAATCCAAACCTTTTCTTATGCTAATATTGAACAATTTAATGCGGGAAATCTAGTCGTTCGCATGACAAATGACATCAACCAGATTCAGAACGTGGTCATGATGACCTTCCAGATTCTTTTCAGACTTCCCCTCTTGTTCATCGGTTCCTTTATCCTGGCGGTTCAAACCCTACCTTCTCTGTGGTGGGTAATTGTTCTCATGGTAATCTTAATTTTTGGCTTGACTGCCGTCATGATGGGAATGATGGGGCCTCGTTTTGCCAAGTTTCAAACCCTTCTTGAACGCATCAATGCCATTGCCAAGGAAAATCTGCGTGGCGTTCGTGTGGTCAAGTCCTTTGTCCAAGAAAAAGAGCAGTTTGCTAAGTTTACGGAAGTTTCAGACGAGCTTCTCGGTCAAAATCTTTACATCGGTTATGCTTTTTCAGTAGTGGAACCTTTCATGATGTTGGTCGGTTATGGGGCGGTATTCCTCTCTATTTGGCTAGTTGCAGGGATGGTTCAGTCGGATCCATCAGTTGTTGGCTCTATTGCTTCCTTTGTTAATTACCTGAGCCAGATTATCTTTACCATTGTTATGGTTGGATTTTTAGGGAATTCTGTCAGCCGTGCCATGATTTCTATGCGTCGTATTCGAGAAATTCTTGACGCAGAGCCAGCTATGACCTTCAAGGATGTGCCAGATGAAGAGTTGGTCGGAAGTCTTAGCTTTGAAAATGTAACCTTTACCTATCCAATGGATAAGGAACCGATGCTGAAAGATGTGAGCTTTACTATTGAATCTGGTCAAATGGTTGGTGTCGTTGGAGCGACTGGTGCAGGGAAGTCAACCTTGGCTCAATTGATTCCACGTCTCTTTGATCCGCAAGAAGGCTCTATTAAAATCGGTGGCAAGGATATTCGAGAAGTGAGTGAAGGAACCCTGCGTAAAACAGTGTCTATCGTTCTCCAACGTGCCATTCTCTTCAGTGGAACGATTGCAGATAACTTGAGACAGGGTAAGGGAGATGCTACTCTATTTGAAATGGAACGCGCAGCTAGTATTGCCCAGGCTAGTGAATTCATTCATCGTATGGAGAAAACCTTTGAAAGTCCAGTTGAGGAACGAGGAACCAACTTCTCAGGTGGACAAAAACAAAGGATGTCGATTGCGCGTGGGATTGTCAGCAATCCACGTATTCTGATTTTTGACGATTCGACCTCGGCCTTGGATGCTAAGTCAGAGCGCCTGGTTCAAGAAGCCTTGAATAAGGACTTGAAGGGAACAACAACCATTATCATCGCGCAAAAGATTAGCTCGGTTTTTCATGCAGATAAAATCTTGGTTCTAGATCAAGGACGATTGATTGGTCAAGGTACGCATGCAGACTTGGTTGCCAACAATGCTGTTTACCGTGAAATCTACGAAACACAGAAAGGAAAGGAGGAGTAAAATGAAGACAGTTCAATTTTTTTGGAATTATTTTAAAGTTTATAAGCTATCATTTGTAGTTGTTATCCTGATGATTGTTCTGGCGACTCTTGCCCAAGCTCTCTTTCCGGTCTTTTCTGGACAAGCAGTGACGCAACTAGTTAATTTAGTCCAAGCTTATCAAGATGGCAATCCAGAACTTGTTTGGCAAAGCCTATCAGGAATCATGGTCAATCTTGGTCTGCTGGTTTTGGTTTTATTTATTTCTAGTGTCATATACATGTGTCTCATGACGCGCGTGATTGCAGAATCGACCAACGAGATGCGCAAAGGTCTCTTTGGGAAGCTTGCTCAGTTGACGGTTTCTTTCTTTGACCGTCGACAAGATGGCGATATCCTGTCTCATTTTACCAGTGATTTGGATAATATCCTCCAAGCCTTTAACGAAAGCTTGATTCAGGTCATGAGCAATATTGTTTTATACATTGGTCTGATTCTTGTCATGTTTTCGAGAAATGTGACGCTGGCTCTTATCACCATTGCCAGCACCCCATTGGCTTTCCTTATGCTGATTTTCATCGTGAAAATGGCACGCAAATACACCAATCTCCAGCAGAAAGAGGTAGGGAAGCTCAACGCCTATATGGATGAGAGTATCTCAGGCCAAAAAGCCGTGATTGTGCAAGGAATTCAAGAGGATATGATGGCAGGATTTCTTGAACAAAATGAGCGCGTACGCAAGGCGACCTTTAAAGGAAGGATGTTCTCAGGAATTCTGTTCCCTGTCATGAATGGGATGAGTCTGGTTAATACAGCCGTCGTTATCTTTGCTGGTTCGGCCGTTCTATTAAACGATAAGACTATTGAAACAAGTACAGCCCTAGGTTTGATTGTGATGTTTGCCCAATTTTCACAACAGTACTACCAGCCTATTATTCAAGTTGCAGCTAGTTGGGGAAGTCTTCAGTTGGCCTTTACAGGGGCTGAACGGATACAGGAAATGTTTGATGCAGAGGAAGAAATCCGACCTGAAAAGGCTCCAATCTTCACTCAGTTGCAAGAAGGTGTTGAAATCAGTCATATCGATTTTTCATACTTGCCTGATAAACCTATTTTGAAAGATGTCAACATTTCTGCCCCTAAAGGCCAGATGACTGCAGTTGTTGGGCCAACGGGTTCAGGGAAAACCACTATTATGAACCTCATCAATCGCTTTTATGATGTTGATGCTGGCGGTATTTATTTTGATGATAAAGACATTCGTGACTATGATTTAGATAGTCTTAGAAGTAAAGTGGGAATTGTCTTGCAAGATTCCGTTCTTTTTAGCGGAACCATTCGAGACAATATCCGTTTCGGTGTGCCAGATGCCAGTCAGGAAATGGTTGAGTCAGCAGCCAAAGCAAGCCACATTCACGACTATATCGAAAGTTTGCCTGATAAGTACGATACTCTTATTGATGATGAGCAGAGTATCTTCTCGACAGGGCAGAAGCAATTGATTTCCATTGCTCGAACCCTGATGACAGATCCAGAAGTTCTCATTCTCGATGAAGGCACTTCAAACGTAGATACGGTGACAGAAAGCAAGATTCAGCATGCCATGGAGGCAGTTGTAGCAGGCAAAACCAGTTTCGTTATTGCCCACCGCTTGAAAACTATTCTCAATGCTGATCAGATTATTGTCCTTAAAGATGGAGAGGTCATTGAACGTGGTAACCACCATGAACTCTTGAAACTAGGTGGATTCTACTCAGAACTCTATCACAATCAATTTGTTTTTGAATAAGAAAGAAGTTGTCCTATGGGGCAGCTTTTTCTTGTCCATAAAAAATTTTTATCACAGTCTTAAAAAAAACATATTAGACGAAAGACGCTTTGAGTGATATGATAGGACTATCGTTATACTCAATGAAAATCAAAGAGTAAACTAGGAAGCTAGCCGNNGTCAGTAACATATATACGGTAAGGCGATGCTGACGTGGTTTGAAGAGATTTTCGAAGAGTATTAATATTCGAAAGGAGAGACATCATGCCTAGAACCGTTGTAGGAGTTGCTGCAAATCTATGTCCCGTAGACACAGAAGGCAAAAACATTCATTCATCTGTATCTTGTAGATTCGCAGAGAGCATTCGTCAAGTCGGTGGTCTCCCTCTAGTCATTCCTGTTGGTGATGAGTCAGTTGTACGCGATTATGTAGAAATGATTGACAAATTGATTTTGACAGGAGGCCAAAATGTTCATCCTCAGTTCTATGGAGAGAAAAAGACCATCGAGAGCGATGATTACAATCTGGTCCGTGATAAATTTGAATTGGCACTCTTGAAAGAAGCGCTCCGTCAGAATAAACCAATTATGGCAATCTGTCGCGGTGTCCAACTTGTCAATGTTGCCTTTGGTGGAACCCTTAATCAAGAAATCGAAGGTCACTGGCAAGGGCTACCTTTCGGAACATCTCACTCTATTGAGACAGTAGAAGGAAGCGTGGTGGCCAAGCTATTTGGAAAAGAAAGTCAGGTCAATTCTGTCCATCGTCAAAGCATTAAAGATTTGGCACCTAATTTCCGTGTGACTGCTATTGATCCAAGAGACCAGACCATCGAAGCGATTGAGTCTATCGACGAACACCGTATTATCGGTTTGCAGTGGCATCCAGAGTTTTTGGTTAATGAAGAAGATGGCAATTTAGAATTATTTGAGTATTTATTGAATGAACTGTAACGGCTGGTGTATCTGGTCGTTCTTTCTTTTATTATTTCAAAATTTTTGGAATGTGAGATTTTTACGCAAACGTTTGAATTCTGATAAAAATTGGAGAAATTCGACAAAAAAACTTGAAAAAAACGAAGGTAAGCGTTATGATAGAAAAGAAGAAATATTGGAGGAATAACATGTCACATATTAAATTTGATTATTCAAAAGTTTTAGACAAATTTGTTGCACCACATGAAGTGGAATACATGCAAGCACAAGTTACAGCTGCTGACGAATTGATCCGTAAAGGAACTGGTGCTGGTAGCGACTTCTTGGGATGGTTGGACCTTCCTGAAAACTACGACCGCGAAGAATTTGACCGTATCTTGAAAGCTGCTGAGCAAATTAAGTCAGACAGCGATGTTTTGGTTGTGATCGGTATCGGTGGATCTTACCTTGGTGCCAAAGCAGCAATCGACTTCTTGAACCACCACTTTGCAAACTTGCAAACAAAAGAAGAACGTAAAGCTCCACAAATCCTTTACGCTGGAAACTCAATCTCATCTACTTACCTTGCTGACTTGGTAGAGTACGTAGCTGACAAAGACTTCTCAGTAAACGTGATTTCTAAATCAGGTACAACAACTGAACCAGCGATTGCTTTCCGTGTCTTCAAAGAACTCTTGGTTAAGAAATACGGTCAAGAAGAAGCCAACAAACGTATTTACGCAACAACTGACCGCCAAAAAGGTGCTGTTAAGGTTGAAGCAGACGCTAACGGTTGGGAAACATTTGTTGTTCCAGATGATATCGGTGGACGCTTCTCAGTATTGACAGCCGTTGGTTTGCTTCCAATCGCAGCATCAGGAGCTGACATCAAAGCCCTTATGGAAGGTGCGAATGCAGCTCGCAAAGACTACACTTCAGATAAAATCTCTGAAAACGAAGCTTACCAATACGCAGCAGTTCGTAACATCCTTTACCGTAAAGGTTATGCAACTGAGATCTTGGTAAACTACGAGCCATCACTTCAATACTTCTCAGAGTGGTGGAAACAATTGGCTGGTGAATCAGAAGGAAAAGACCAAAAAGGTATCTACCCAACTTCAGCCAACTTCTCAACTGACTTGCACTCATTGGGTCAATTTATCCAAGAAGGAACTCGTATCATGTTTGAAACAGTTGTCCGTGTTGACAAACCTCGTAAAAACGTGATTATCCCTAGCTTGGAAGAAGACCTTGATGGACTTGGTTACCTTCAAGGAAAAGACGTTGACTTTGTAAACAAAAAAGCGACTGATGGTGTTCTTCTTGCCCACACAGATGGTGATGTACCAAACATGTACGTGACTCTTCCAGAGCAAGACGCCTTCACTCTTGGTTACACTATCTACTTCTTCGAATTGGCTATCGCCCTTTCTGGTTACTTGAATGCTATCAACCCATTTGACCAACCAGGTGTTGAAGCCTACAAACGTAACATGTTCGCCCTTCTTGGAAAACCTGGATTTGAAGAGCTCGGTGCAGAACTGAATGCACGTCTTTGATTCTCATATATGTTGAGCTAATTCAGAATAAAAAAGATCCACAAGTTCATTTCTTGTGGATTTTTAGTACAAGCCTTTTAATTAGTTTATCATTTTTTTGAACAGTGTAAAAAAGAGTGTCTTAATTCTTTTATGAAAGCGCTGTATAATTGCCTTGTAAATAAAACTTGAGAGGTATCAAAATGAATGATTGGTTAAATATAAAAGGCAAAACAGTTCTTGTGACGGGTGCGTCATCTGGGATCGGTAAGGCAATCGTTGAAGAATTGCTGGAATTAGGTGTCAATGTAGCGAATTTTGACCTTAGCGACAACGATTTGCGTCACCCGAATCTATTATTTGTAAAAGTTGATGTAACTTCTCGCTCTGAAGTAGAAGTAGGAGTCGCTAAAATAGTTGAAAGATTTGGCAATATTGATGCGGTGGTCAACAATGCGGGGATTAATGTCCCTAGATTATTAATTGATGCAGAAAATCCTAAAGGTCCTTACGAGTTAGACGATGAAACGTTTGAAAAAGTAACAATGATTAACCAAAAAGGTCTGTATTTGGTTAGCCAGGCAGTAGGCCGGATTCTGGTTCAAAATAGAAAAGGTGTAATTGTAAACATGGCTTCAGAAGCAGGCTTGGAAGGTTCTGAAGGACAAAGTGCCTATGCTGCCACGAAAGCAGCAGTCTATAGTTACACTCGTTCATGGGCGAAAGAGCTTGGTAAACATGGTGTACGTGTGGTTGGAATTGCTCCAGGAATTATGGAAGCTACGGGTCTTCGAACTCTTTCTTACGAGGAAGCTCTTGCTTATACCCGTGGAAAGACGGTAGAAGATATTCGAGCTGGTTATGCTTCAACTTCAACGACTCCATTGGGACGGAGTGGGAAACTACGGGAAGTAGCTGATCTTGTAGCGTTCTATATTTCAGACCGTTCTAGCTATATAACAGGTGTCACTACAAATATTGCCGGAGGTAAAACTCGCGGTTAAAAAAATGAAGGTGAGGAAGAGAGTTGACCTTAGTAAATCGATGGTATAACATTTTAGAAAAAATGGTCTCACAGCCAACTTATTTCTTGGTAGATATGCGCTCGGAGCTGGATATTAGTATGCAAACCTTGCAAAAGAGTATCCAACAATTAAATGATGTTTTGGCTCCTAATATCCAGATTATCTCACAAGATGATCAATTAATGTTAGAAGTGTATGACTATACAGAGTTGGAAAAGATTTTATCTGGTAGTTTAAAACAGGAGAGTGACTTCAATTCTTCCAGTAAAAGAATCGCCTATTTGCTAAAACGTTTAATTGAGTCAACCTCCCCTCTTCTTATTGACGATTTGGCTGAGGAAGTAGGTGTTAGTAGAAGTACCCTTAATAAGGATTTAAAACAAGTAAAATCTTTGGCAGAGAGTTACTCTATCACTATTTCAGGAAAGCCCAATCGTGGGCTGGAGGTCTTGGGGAGCGAGCTGAATTTGCGCTTGCTCTATATTCACCAAGTGGCTCCTTACTTTGAAGGAAGGACACTCACTGAGGCAACATCTTCTTTTCTGGAGACGCTAGTCCAGGATTATAAAATCCCTAAAGAAACACAGGAGCTCCTTCGAAAGACCCTTTCAATTATGGTGGATCGTATTCATACATCTAGGGTGTTGAATTGTCCTATTCCCTACTATAGGAATGATTTAACAGAGACACATTTGGCTGAGAAATTAATCTATCATATTGAGGTGACTTATAAGATTTCCCTCAGTCAGTTTGAGATAGACTTTTTGTGTTTTCCGTTTAATGTCCGTTTTATTGACACTTTAAGCAAGCCGTCTTATCAATCTGAACAGCTTGCATACATTTTTCAAGGGATTGTCAAGAAAGTCAAAGAAACTATGTTGGTTCACTTTGATGATGAAGAATTATTTGAAGAAATCAAGTCTCATTTAGGGTCCTTAATCAATCGACTGATTTTCCATGTGCAAGCTAATGATATATTTCATGGCGAGGTTCAAACTCAATATCCTTTTGCTTTTGAAATGGCGAAAATTGCTGGAGAAGAACTATCTACAATTTTTGGTTCTGAATTGGAATTATCTGAAATCGGATATCTGGCTTTGTATTTTGAAATGATTTTAAGAAAACAAAATTCTGCTGTTAAGGGTTCTCGCAAGCAGATAGCTGTGGTTTGCACAACAGGAAGAGGAACTGCTGCGATGATTATCCAGCAACTCAGACGAGTCATTGGAAATGATGTAGACATTACTCAGTATTCTGAAGAGGATTTTAATGTGGAATTGAATCAGGACTATTTCGCGATTTTTACGACAGTTCCTCTAAAATATAAAGATTCTAAATCTCCAGTCATTCAAGTTAATCATCTTTTTGATGATCAATGGCTGCAGGAAGAATGGCAGAAAGCCAATGCTTTTCATCAAAAAAATCTAGAAACAGTCAGCTTACGTTTTATTCGATTAAGCCCCCAAAAAACCTATCAGCAATACTTGCTAAATATGTCTGCGGAGTTAGAGAAACTTCAGATGATTGATGAAGGTTTTAGAAATCGGATAATTGATAGGGAGAAAAAGCAATCAACCATTTTTGGTGGAGGAATTGCGTTCCCCCATACAATTAACCAGGGTTATGCAAAGACTATTTTAATGTTCGGAAAACTAGAAGAGCCTTATCAAAAAGGAGATGAATGGATTGAATTTATCTTTCTAGTCGCCATACCCTCAGAAATTGAAAGAAAAATGGAAAGTGAATTGCTGGAATTGTATGACGACATTTTTCGAATTGCAGGAGAGCCTTCTCTAAAAGAAGCATTGAGGGCTGTAGAAACAGAGACAGAGTTTCTATCATTTTCTAAGAGCAAAGGAGTATTTTAATGAATTCGATAATAATTTTCGCTGTATTTGTCATGGCAGCTTATATATTTCAAATGTTCCTCGGCTGGCAGCAACTGAAAGACTTCAATAAGACCTATACGATGCTCCGGAAACTGGGGCGCGTAGCGATTGGCAGGAAATCCGGAAGAATCAAATCCGGTACGATTGTCATGTTCGCGGTTGATGAAAACGGTCGGGTTCTTAAAGCTAGCAAAATGCAAGGAGTCACAATCTTAGCGCGTTTTCAAAATATGGACGATTATGTTGGAGAAGACATCCATTATTTTGACAAGTATAATCCTCTTGTGAGAAAAGAAAATAAGTTGATGCAATCAGCTATAGAAGATGCTAGAAAAGTCTATCTTTGGCATGAGGCAGGTATTGAGAAAGAGACAAGTTCTTCTGATTCTTTTCTGGGATTCGGCTTTTATGCGGCTTACTTACAATTATCTATTAAACAGTTATTTAAAAAAAAATAAGAAAAGGAGTTACTTATGAATTATATTACAGAATTTGCAGAGAGTTTTATGAAACTCTTCCAATTAGGTGGAGAAACCTTTATTAGCTGGATGACAAATATTGTACCTCTTGTCTTGATGCTATTGATTGCAATGAATACCCTTATCGCTTTCTTGGGAGAAGAGAAGGTCAATTCCCTAGCTAAGATTTCTGCCAAAAATCCTGTTAGCCGGTATATGATTTTACCTTTCATTTCAGCCTTTATGCTGGGGAATCCGATGGCGATTAGTATGGGACGTTTCTTACCAGAATATTATAAACCTAGTTTTGTAGCAGCTCAGATGCAGTTCTGCCATACTTCAAATGGTGTATTCCCGCATATCAATCCTGGGGAGTTGTTTGTATGGGTGGGAATTGCAACAGGAATTCAAAATTTAGGTTTAAGTCAAACGGACTTAGCCATTCGTTACATGCTTGTTGGGATTGTCATGAACTTTGTAGGCGGTTGGGTAACCGATTTTACAACTGCTTATGTAGCAAAACAGCAAGGTGTTACCTTGAGTAAAACATTTGATTGATAGAAAGAGTGAAATTATGTCATATAAGAGTATAAAAGTTGTTAAAGGAAATGGTGGTTTCGGGGGCCCTTTGGTCATTACACCTAGTGAGGCTAAGCATAAATTCATCTATATCACTGGTGGCGGAGAAAAGCCAGATATTGTAGATAAAATTGCTGATTTGACCGGTATGGAAGCTGTTAACGGGTTTAAAACTTCTATCCCAGATGAGGAAATTGCTTTAGCAATCGTAGATTGCGGCGGTACTCTTCGCTGCGGTATTTATCCTAAAAAGGGGATCCCTACAATCAATATTGTCGCTACAGGGAAAAGTGGCCCTCTAGCTCAATATATCACCGAGGAAATCTATGTGTCAGCAGTTGGCCTTAATCAAATTTCTGCTGCTAATGAAGACGAAAAAGCGACAACTGTGGTAACTGAAAAGCCAACTTACGATACTAGTAAAAAAATTACAGAGCAAAAAGCTGAAACAAGTATTGTAGCACGAATTGGGATGGGCGCTGGGAAGGTCGTTGCGACTTTCAACCAGGCTGCTCGTGAAGCCATTCAGACAATGCTCAATACAATCATTCCTTTCATGGCCTTTGTTTCCTTGCTGATTGGGGTTATTCAAGGTTCAGGTGTTGGAAATTGGCTGGCAAAATTAATGGTTCCCCTGGCGGGGAACATCTGGGGGCTCATTTTGATTGGCTTTATCTGTTCCTTGCCATTCCTATCTCCTTTGTTAGGCCCCGGAGCTGTTATCAGTCAGATTATCGGAACCTTAATTGGAGTCGAAATCGGAAAAGGAAATATTCCACCCCAAATGGCTCTACCAGCTATATTTGCTATCAACACCCAAAACGGTTGTGATTTCATCCCTGTAGCACTCGGTCTATCTGAAGCCAAAGCTGAAACAGTTGAGGTTGGTGTTCCTTCTGTACTTTATTCACGCTTTCTCAATGGTGTTCCGCGGGTGCTAGTAGCTTGGATAGCTAGTATTGGCCTTTATCAGTAGAACTTTGATAGATGCACGTAAACACAGCAACTATTATGTTAAACTTATCTATAAGCATAAGTTTATGACAGATTTGAGAAAGGATGAATAGGAATTAGATGAAGAAAATTTTTGAAGCTAAAGTAATTCAAGTGGGGCTTGAAGCTCAGAATATGATTCAAGACGCTAATATGCTCATTTTATTTGGAGAAGAAGCTCCGGAAGATTTAGCAGAGTATTGTTTTAAAATCGATAACAAAAATCTTCTAGGTGCAATACTAGAAGGTGGAAAGCTGGTCGTAGATAGTCAGGAATATTCGATTACTGCCGTAGGAAATGTAGTAGAAAAAAATTTAACTGGACTGG
Organism: Streptococcus sp. 3874; assembly: GCF_013276425.1. Lineage (NCBI taxonomy): Bacteria > Bacillati > Bacillota > Bacilli > Lactobacillales > Streptococcaceae > Streptococcus > Streptococcus sp. 3874. The sequence goes on from NZ_VMLA01000030.1 coordinate 17,146, forward strand.
GGCATATCACGATTTCTTTTGATGGTTCAAAAGAGGGGAGCCTTCCTGGTACACTCCATGTCGCAGCAGACCAAGCAGTAGTACTTGAGAAAGGTTCTACCATTCAGATTTTCGAAGCTGCCTAAGTAAGATAAAATATCTAATTAAGAATACTAGAAAAATAAGAGTCTAAAAACTTGAATCAGAGCCTGGGCAAAAAGTCCAGGCTTTTGAGTCTAAATTTAAAAAAACAGATAACTTAGTGGTTGATTGGCATCTTCCTTCGCTTTGTAAGTCCCAAAGATTGCCTGATCAACTGTGCGGGGGGAGGTGGAAGACGAACTTTTTAACTTGTTTGAAGTTCTTTCCCACTCTCTTTTTTGATAGGAAAAATAATTTATATTATAATATTGTGAAATTTGTCATTGTTTTTCAATGTTTTCGCAATATGACAAATCAACAAAATTTATAAGGAGAAAAGCATGCCAGAATAAGACGGTCAAGGTCAAGCGCAAAGGGCTTGGCAAGTCAATCAAACTAGCCAGCCAGTGCAAGGGAATTTCCAGCAGATGCATCTACAAGGGGTGCCTGAACAGAAGGAAAAGATCAAAAAGGTATCTACCCAACTTCAGCTAATTTCTCAACTGACTTGCACTCATTGGGTCAATTTATCCAAGAAGGAACTCGTATCATGTTTGAAACAGTAGTCCGTGTTGACAAACCTCGCAAGAACGTGATTATCCCTAGCTTGGAAGAAGATCTTGATGGACTTGGTTACCTTCAAGGAAAAGACGTTGACTTTGTAAACAAAAAAGCGACTGACGGTGTTCTTCTTGCCCACACAGATGGTGACGTACCAAACATGTACGTGACTCTTCCAGAACAAGATGCTTTCACTCTTGGTTACACTATCTACTTCTTCGAATTGGCTATCGCCCTTTCTGGTTACTTGAATGCTATCAACCCATTTGACCAACCAGGTGTTGAAGCTTATAAACATAACATGTTTGCCCTTCTTGGAAAACCAGGATTTGAAGAATTGAGCAAAGAACTTAACGCACGTCTATAATAATAGAAGAAAAGAGTGGTTTGTCCACTCTTTTTACTCTCTTTATCCATAGAAATTGGACTCAGCCAAGACTTGTGATATAATATAGAGAGCAAAAAGGCAGACGCCTAGAGACTTTATAGGAGAAACTATGTCAAAAGATATCCGCGTACGTTACGCACCAAGTCCAACAGGACTACTACACATCGGGAATGCCCGTACAGCATTGTTTAATTACTTGTATGCGCGCCATCATGGTGGAACATTTCTCATTCGTATCGAAGATACTGACCGTAAACGCCATGTCGAGGATGGTGAACGTTCACAACTTGAAAACCTTCGCTGGTTAGGCATGGATTGGGATGAAAGTCCAGAATCACATGAGAATTATCGCCAGTCTGAGCGTTTGGACTTGTATCAAAAATACATCGACCAACTGTTAGCTGAAGGAAAAGCCTACAAATCTTACGTCACAGAAGAAGAGTTGGCAGCTGAACGCGAACGCCAAGAAGCAGCAGGTGAAACACCTCGCTATATCAACGAATACCTTGGTATGAGTGAAGAAGAAAAAGCGGCTTACATCGCAGAACGTGAAGCAGCAGGGATTATCCCAACGGTTCGTTTGGCTGTCAATGAGTCAGGTATCTACAAGTGGCATGATATGGTCAAAGGTGATATCGAATTTGAAGGTGGCAATATCGGTGGTGACTGGGTTATCCAAAAGAAAGACGGTTACCCAACATACAACTTTGCCGTTGTCATCGATGACCATGATATGCAAATTTCTCACGTAATCCGTGGAGACGACCACATTGCTAATACACCAAAACAGCTCATGGTTTATGAAGCGCTTGGTTGGGAAGCTCCAGAGTTCGGTCACATGACCTTAATCATCAACTCTGAGACTGGTAAGAAGTTATCTAAACGTGATACTAATACACTTCAATTTATCGAAGATTACCGAAAGAAAGGTTACCTTCCAGAAGCAGTTTTTAACTTTATTGCTCTTCTTGGTTGGAACCCAGGTGGCGAAGATGAGATTTTCTCTCGTGAAGAATTGATTAAACTTTTCGATGAAAACCGCCTCAGCAAGTCTCCAGCAGCCTTTGACCAGAAAAAACTAGACTGGATGAGCAATGATTATATCAAGAATGCAGACCTAGAAACTATCTTTGAAATGGCAAAACCATTCCTAGAAGAAGCAGGTCGATTGACTGACAAGGCTGAAAAATTAGTTGAGCTCTATAAACCACAAATGAAATCAGTAGATGAGATTATCCCATTGACAGACCTCTTCTTCTCAGACTTCCCAGAATTAACTGAGGCTGAGAAAGAAGTCATGGCAGGTGAAACAGTCCCAACAGTTCTTGAAGCCTTCAAAGCAAAACTCGAAGTGATGACAGATGATGAATTCGTGACAGAGAATATCTTCCCACAAATTAAAGCAGTCCAAAAGGAAACAGGTATTAAAGGGAAAAATCTTTTCATGCCTATTCGTATCGCAGTTTCAGGTGAAATGCATGGACCAGAATTACCAGATACAATTTTCTTGCTTGGACGTGAAAAATCAATCCAGCATATCGAAAATATGTTAAAGGAAATCTCTAAGTAAGAAGGATGCAACAATGGACATCTGGGAAAAGATGTACGAAGAAGCACAGAAACTATACAATCCACATGAAGTATCAGACTTTGTTTATGCCAATCATGTTGTAGCTGCAGTAGAAGCAGAAGATGGACAAATATTTACAGGTTTCTGTATGGAGGGAACCTGTGGTGTTTTCCATCTCTGTGCAGAACGGGCGGCCCTCTTCAATATGTACCAATTTTCAGGACAAACTAAGGTTAAGAAAGTATTAGCCTTTCGAGATAAAGCACCTTATGGTGGAAGTTCAGGAATGCCCTGTGGCGCTTGCAGAGAATTCCTTTTAGAGTTGAACGCTGAAAATAAAGATGCAGAATTCATGATGGACTACGATACAAGAAAGACAGTGAAAGTCGCAGAACTAATGCCCTATTGGTGGGGAGAAGAACGTGCTTCTAAGTTTAATAATCAATAGAAGAGTCAGTATAATTCTGGCTCTTTTTACTATAATTTGAAAAACTGTACTTGAAAAAATGAAAAAAGTTTAAAAAAGTAGAAAATCTAATTGCTACTGCTATTTCCGGTGGTGTGGCAGGCATTGGTAATTTGGTAAAGAAAAAAGGATTGGCAGTTGCTAAAGCTACTTTAAGTAGGGTAGCTAAAAAAGCTGCTATTCGTTTAGGCATTTATAGCAATCGGTTAGCTGAACTTCTTGAACGTATATTTGATTATATTAACATTTTCTACAATGTAGGTTATGCGGTAGCTCAATGGGTTGATGCTAGGGATGTATATCCAAATAATGGACGGATTAATTTCTGGGCTTAAATCTATGTGTAAGATTTTATTATCTTCGTTTTTGTTTGTTTTCTTATTTCATTTGCTAGCACATTACATTTTTGGATTTGATCAGTTGAGTGTTACCCAATTATTATTATCTTCGATTTTTGTTGCAGGTATCAGAAAAATTGGAGATGAGTCATAAGAGAGAAAGCAGAAGTTAGAGGCTAGCTTCTGCTTTTTTATCTACATTGCTTTACCGGTAAATAAAAAAGTTAAAAATATCATAAAAATACCTAAAGAGCCAATTGAAAAGGCTTGCAATTATATTATAAATAGTACATTTAAAAAACGGAGGAGTGCTTTATGAAAACCTATACTTATGTTAAACCAGGACTTGCTTCTTTTGTTGATGTAGATAAACCAGTGCTTCGCAAGCCAACAGATGCTATTGTGCGTATTGTAAAAACCACTATTTGTGGAACAGACCTCCATATTATCAAAGGGGATGTTCCTACTTGCCAAAGTGGTACCATTCTTGGCCACGAAGGGATTGGGATTGTTGAAGAAGTTGGGGAAGGAGTTTCCAACTTCAAAAAAGGTGACAAGGTCTTGATTTCTTGCGTCTGTGCCTGTGGTAAATGCTACTACTGTAAAAAAGGAATTTATGCTCACTGTGAAGACGAAGGGGGCTGGATTTTCGGTCACTTGATTGATGGTATGCAGGCTGAATATCTACGTGTCCCTCATGCAGATAATACTCTTTACCATACTCCAGCAGACTTGTCAGATGAAGCTTTGGTTATGCTGTCAGACATTCTGCCTACTGGATATGAAATTGGTGTCTTAAAAGGGAAAGTAGAACCTGGTTGCAGCGTAGCCATTATTGGTTCAGGTCCAGTTGGATTGGCTGCTCTTTTAACAGCCCAATTCTATTCACCAGCTAAATTGATTATGGTAGACCTAGACGATAACCGCTTGGAAACTGCCCTATCATTCGGTGCGACTCATAAGGTTAATTCTTCAGACCCTGAAAAAGCCATTGAAGAAATTTATGATTTGACAGATGGTCGTGGTGTGGATGTCGCTATCGAAGCTGTTGGTATTCCTGCAACATTTGATTTCTGTCAAAAGATTATCGGTGTAGACGGAACGGTTGCCAACTGTGGTGTGCATGGTAAACCAGTTGAATTCGATTTAGATAAACTTTGGATTCGCAACATCAATGTAACAACTGGTTTGGTATCTACAAATACGACTCCACAATTGTTGAAAGCACTTGAAAGTCATAAGATTGAACCAGAAAAATTGGTAACTCACTATTTCAAACTCAGTGAAATTGAAAAAGCCTATGAAGTCTTCAGTAAGGCGGCAGACCACCATGCCATTAAGGTCATTATCGAAAACGATATCTCAGAAGCCTAAGTAGTAAAAATATTTTTGTACATAAGTAAATAGAAATTCAGTCATCCATCAGATGGCTGGATTTTTTATCAAAAAATTAAGAAATGAGCATATTTCTTTCCTTGTCTGGCGGAATTGGTTATAATATATGGTACAAAGGAATGAATGAATATGTATCGTGTTATAGAAATGTACGGAGATTTTGAACCCTGGTGGTTCTTAGAAGGTTGGGAAGAAGATATTGTAGCAAGTAAGAAATTTGACCAGTATTATGATGCTCTCAAATACTACAAGACTTGCTGGTTTAGATTGGAACAAGAATCCCCTCTTTATAAAAGTAGAAGGGACTTGATGACCATTTTTTGGGACCCGGAAGATCAACGCTGGTGTGATGAATGTGATGAGTATTTACAACAATACCATTCTTTGGCTCTTTTACAGGATGAGCAGGTTATTCCAGATGAAAAACTACGTCCAGGCTATGAAAAACAAACAGGTAAGGAAAGGCACCGTTCTTGCCGTATGAAAGTAAAATAGAGAAAAAGTAACTTTTTGGAGTTGCTTTTTTATTTTTTCCAAATCTTTGCGAATAGTATAGGTGAGGAGGTAGGTATGGTTCAAGAAATTGCACAAGAAATCATTCGTTCGGCCCGGAAAAAAGGAGCGCAAGATATTTATTTTGTCCCTAAGTTAGATGCCTATGAGCTTCATATGAGGGTAGGAGACGAGCGCTGTAAAATTGGCTGTTATAACTTCGAAAAATTTGCGGCCGTCATCAGTCACTTTAAGTTTGTGGCGGGTATGAATGTGGGAGAAAAGCGACGTAGTCAACTCGGTTCCTGTGACTATGAATATGACCAGAAGATGGCGTCCCTACGTTTATCTACCGTAGGCGATTATCGAGGGCATGAGAGTTTAGTCATTCGCTTGTTGCACGATGAAGAGCAGGACTTGCATTTTTGGTTTCAGGATATTGAAGAATTAGGCAAGCAGTACAGGCAACGGGGACTCTATCTTTTTGCTGGCCCGGTTGGGAGTGGTAAGACGACCCTGATGCATGAATTGTCCAAGTCACTCTTTAAAGGACAGCAAGTTATGTCCATCGAAGATCCTGTCGAAATCAAGCAGGACGACATGCTTCAGTTGCAGTTGAACGAAGCAATCGGCCTAACCTATGAAAATCTCATCAAACTTTCCTTGCGTCATCGACCAGATCTCTTGATTATCGGAGAAATTCGGGACAGCGAGACGGCGCGTGCAGTGGTCAGAGCTAGTTTGACAGGTGCAACAGTTTTTTCAACCATTCACGCCAAGAGTATCCGAGGTGTTTATGAGCGTCTGCTGGAGTTGGGTGTGAGTGAAGAAGAATTGGCAGTTGTTCTGCAAGGAGTCTGCTACCAGAGATTAATCGGGGGAGGAGGAATCGTTGACTTTGCAAGCAGAGATTATCAAGAACACCAAGCAGCCAAGTGGAATGAGCAAATTGACCAGCTTCTTAAAGATGGACATATCACAAGTCTTCAGGCTGAGACGGAAAAAATTAGCTACAGCTAAGCAAAAAAATATCATCACCCTATTTAACAATCTCTTTTCTAGCGGTTTTCATCTGGTGGAGACCATCTCCTTTTTAGATAGGAGTGCTTTGTTGGACAGGCAGTGTGTGACCCAGATGAGTGTGGGCTTGTCTCAGGGGAAATCATTCTCAGAAATGATGGAAAGTTTGGGATGTTCAAGTGCCATTGTCACCCAGTTATCCCTAGCTGAAGTTCATGGCAATCTCCACCTGAGTTTGGGAAAGATAGAAGAATATCTGGACAATCTGGCTAAGGTCAAGAAAAAATTGATTGAAGTAGCGACCTATCCCTTGATTTTGCTGGGTTTTCTTCTCTTAATTATGCTGGGGTTACGGAATTACCTGCTCCCACAACTGGATAGTAGCAATATTGCCACCCAAATTATCGGTAATCTGCCACAAATCTTTCTAGGAATGATAGTTTTTGTTTCAGTAGGTGTCCTTTTAGCACTCACTTTTTATAAAAGAAGTTCTAAGATGCGCGTCTTTTCTATCTTAGCGCGCCTTCCCTTTATTGGAATCTTTGTGCAGACCTATTTGACAGCCTATTATGCACGTGAATGGGGGAATATGATTTCACAGGGAATGGAGTTGACGCAGATTTTTCAAATGATGCAGGAACAAGGTTCCCAGTTCTTTAAAGAAATCGGTCAAGATTTGGCTCATTCTCTCCAAAATGGTCGAGAATTTTCTCAAACTATAGGAACCTATCCTTTCTTTAAAAAGGAGTTGAGTCTCATCATCGAGTATGGTGAAGTCAAGTCTAAGCTGGGGAGTGAGTTGGAAATCTATGCTGAAAAAACTTGGGAAGCCTTTTTTACCCGAGTCAACCGCACCATGAATTTGGTGCAGCCACTGGTTTTTATCTTTGTAGCACTGATTATCGTTTTACTTTATGCGGCAATGCTCATGCCCATGTATCAAAATATGGAGGTAAATTTTTAAAATGAAAAAAATGATGACATTCTTGAAAAAAGCTAAGGTTAAAGCTTTTACACTTGTGGAGATGTTGGTGGTCTTGCTCATCATCAGCGTGCTTCTCTTACTCTTTGTACCTAATCTGACCAAGCAAAAAGAAGCAGTCAACGACAAAGGAAAAGCTGCTGTTGTTAAGGTGGTGGAAAGCCAGGCAGAGCTTTATAGCTTAGAAAAAAATGAAGATGCTAGTCTAAGTAAGTTACAAGCAGATGGGCGAATCACAGAAGAGCAAGCTAAAGCTTATAAAGAATATCATGAAAAACAAAATAAGACTCAAACGGTCGCGGATTAAGGCCTTTACCATGCTTGAAAGTCTCTTGGTTTTGGGACTTGTGAGTATCCTTGCCTTGGGTTTGTCAGGCTCTGTCCAGTCTACTTTTGCGGCGGTAGAGGAGCAGATTTTCTTTATGGAGTTTGAAGAACTTTATCGGGAAACTCAAAAACGCAGTGTAGCCAGTCAGCAAAAGACTAGTCTTAACTTAGATGGGCAGACGATTAGCAATGGCAGTCAAAAGTTGATAGTCCCCAAAGGGATTCAGGCACCATCAGACCAAAGTATTACATTTGACCGAGCTGGGGGCAATTCGTCTCTGGCTAAGGTTGAATTTCAGACCAGTAAAGGAGCGATTCGCTATCAATTATATTTAGGAAATGGAAAAATTAAACGCATTAAGGAAACAAAAAATTAGGGCAGTGATTTTACTGGAAGCAGTAGTCGCTCTAGCTATCTTTGCCAGCATTGCGACCCTCCTTTTGGGACAAATTCAAAAGAATAGGCAAGAAGAAGCAAAAATCTTGCAAAAGGAAGAAGTCTTGAGGATAGCTAAGATGGCCTTGCAGACAGGTCAAAATCAGGTAAACATAAACGGAGTGGAGATTCAGGTGTTTTCTAGCGAAAAGGGATTGGAGGTCTACCATGGTTCAGAACAGTTGTTGGCAATCAAAGAGCCATAAGGTCAAGGCTTTTACCTTGTTAGAATCCCTGATTGCCCTGATTGTCATCAGTGGAGGATTACTCCTTTTTCAAGCTATGAGTCAGCTCCTCATTTCAGAAGTTCGCTACCAGCAACAAAGCGAGCAAAAAGAGTGGCTCTTGTTTGTGGATCAGCTGGAGGCAGAGTTAGAGCGTTCTCAGTTTGAAAAGGTGGAAGGCAATCGTATCTATATGAAGCAGGATGGCAAGGAGATCGCTATGGGTAAGTCTAGGGCAGATGATTTCCGTAAAACGAATGCTCGTGGTCGAGGTTATCAACCTATGGTCTATGGGCTTAAGTCTGCGCAGATTACAGAGGAGGGCCAACTGGTACACTTTCGTTTCCAATTTCAAAAAGGATTAGAGAGAGAGTTTATCTATCGTGTGGAAAAAGAAAAAAGTTAAGGCAGGTGTTCTCCTTTATGCAGTCAGCATGGCAGCTATCTTTAGTCTTTTATTACAATTTTACTTGAACCGACAAGTCGCCCACTATCAAGACTATGCTTTGAATAAAGAAAAATTGCTTGCTTTTGCCATGGCCAAACGAGCCAAGGATAAAGCCGAGCAAGAAAGTGGGGAACAGGTTTTTAATCTGGGTCAGGTGAGTTATCAAAACAAGAAAGCAAGCTTGGTGATAAGGGTTCGTACGGATAAGAGTCAATATGAGTTCATCTTTCCTTCCGTCAAAATCAAAGAAGAGAAAAGAGAGAAAAAGGAAGAGGTAGCGACCGATTCAAGCGAAAAAGCGGAGAAGAAAAAATCGGAAAAGAAAGAGAACTCCTAGCCAATCAAGCTACTTTGTGCCAAACTAAAAATATGAAACATGATTTTAACCACAAAGCAGAAACTTTTGATTCACCTAAAAATATCTTTCTTGCAAACTTGGTTTGTCAAGCAGTCGAGAAACAGATTGATCTTCTATCAGACAAAGAAATTTCGGATGCTTTTTGTATGAATAATCGGGGTAGCTACCTATCCGAATTTTTAAATTTTCCTAGTACAAAGAAGTTGCTAAGGAACATCGCGAAAGGTTCTCTTAATCAATCCAATATAAATGCAAGGAGTAGTAAATGCGAAACAAATTTTAAAATTTTTTAAATTGAAATTTGGTTTTTAACATGAGGAGTCTCCCTTCACCAAATTTGAGTCTGCCTATCCCTTGACTATTCTTTCCTTTTCACAAACGATTCGCTTATTCAATTATAAGTTTACGTTCTCCTAGTCACAGTTCTTGTGCTTGATGGAAAGAATGACACCTATAAATATGCGAGGTAGTGGCTGTATCACTCACTTATTCACCTCCACGTGATTTGTAGTAGTGATAGACTTTCTCACTATTATTATAAAACAAAATAAAGAGCACACCACTTTTTCATTCTGTCTTGTGCCTTGAGTGAAACGAAAGGAATGAATTATAAACATAAAAGTTTAGTATATAGATTATTCCTCTCAAAATATGCAAATAAGCTAGGATACTAAATTTATAGCAGACTTAGTGAAAAGCAGAAACTAGAAATGATACTAGTTTCTGCTTTTCTCCATAATAATTAATTTCCCCTTTTTTCCTTCTAAATCTTTCTTCACAACAAAAAAACCTGAATTTCTATATGCTTTTTGAGCCAATATATTTTTTTCATTTACAGCCAATACAATATGGTTAATTTCTAATTTTAAAGTTGAGTCCATGAATTCAAATATTTTATTCAGAGCATTAGAACCATATCCTTGATTTCTGAAATTATCATCAATAGAAAATCCTCTAATAAGCGCATAATCTTTTTGATAATAGCCATACTTTTTAGGACCAGTGTTTAGGTGTAGGCAAAAAAATCCAATTACTTTATGTTCTTTATTAAGTATTACTATTGGGTATCTATACTTATCTTTTTTAGACTTTTCAATAATATTTTTTGGGGTATCAGTATGTGTAATATCATTTAAAGAATAAGAACTTAAAGAATGGTAATGGTCAACTTCACTATACAAAGATAATTTCATGATAATTAATTCCTTTCTCTTTATGTAAGATACATAACTAAATAGGACTCTAGGTATGTAGATTTTTTTATGAAATGTCCTATAAAAATCAGATATATTTAGAGTTATTACTTTAGTCCTTTATTTTCATTATTAGACTTCCTGCAAA
>NZ_VMLA01000031.1:0-20908 GCF_013276425.1 Streptococcus sp. 3874
TTTTCATTGAGTATTAGAATAATTTTTCAAATTGAAGGACAGAGTAGATAGGGAGAGTCACAATGGTAGAATTGGGAATTTCAACATTTGGGGAAACAACGGAGCTTGAAGGGATTGGGCAAACTTACAGTCATGACGAACGCATTCGCCAGTTGCTAGCAGAGGTTGAACTGGCTGACAAGGTTGGTTTGGATGTGTATGGGATTGGTGAGCACCATCGAGAGGATTTTGCAGTATCAGCCCCAGAGATTGTCCTGGCAGCTGGGGCAGTCAATACCAAGAAAATCCGTTTGACCAGTGCAGTCAGCATTCTCTCGAGCATGGATCCGATTCGCTTATTCCAACAATATGCCACTATCGATGCTTTGTCAAATGGACGTGCGGAGATTATGGCTGGAAGGGGTTCTTTCACGGAATCATTTCCTCTGTTTGGCTATGATTTGAAAGACTACGAAGCCCTTTTTGATGAGAAATTAGACTTGCTCCAGTTAGTCAATGAAAAGACAAAGCTAGACTGGAAAGGTCGATTGACCCAAACGATTGCTGGTAAAGAAGTTTATCCTCGTCCAGTTCAGGACAAATTACCCTTGTGGATAGCGACAGGTGGTCATGTCGAATCAACAGTAAAGATTGCTCAGGCAGGCCTACCGATTGTCTATGCCATTATTGGTGGTAACCCTCGTTATTTTAAAAAGTTGATTCAGGCTTATCGTGAGATTGGGAGCGAAGCAGACCATGCCAGTCATGAACTAAAGGTTGGGGTCCATTCTTGGGGTTGGATTGCTGAAGATGGCGAGCAGGCTGTGAAAGATTATTTCCATCCGACCAAGCAAGTAGTGGATGCTATTTCCAAAGACCGTCCACACTGGCAAGAATTGCGTTATAAGCAATATTTGGAGCAGGTAGGATCAAATGGCGCCATGTTTGTGGGCAATCCAGATCAGGTGGCCGAAAAATTGATTCGCATGATAGAGGATTTAGATTTGGACCGCTTCATGTTGCACCTACCTCTTGGTTCTATGCCTCATGATCAGGTTCTGAGAGCTATTGAACTATTCGGAACACAAGTAGCACCCAAAGTACGAGCTTATTTTGCTATGAAAGAGGCTTAATAAAAAATCCTAATCAAGTTTATTAGGACAACAAATATTGTACGAAAATTAATCCCCCGAGCTATAATGCTTGGGGGATTTTTCTATAGGAGGGCTAGTTTAGTTCTCTTTTTTATTTTTTAGTAAGAAACCGAGACCAAGGAGCGCAAGGAGGCTGATTCCTGCAAATAGGAGTTTGTTTTCGTTTTTGATTCCTGTATTTGGAAGTTCAGCTTGTCTATCTGGGGTTGCAGGTATATTTTCCTTGCTAGAGTTTTCTACCGATTCTTTTCGAACCGCTTCTTTTACAGATGATGCTTGTGCTTCTTGTGCTGGTTGTTCAGCTTGTGAATCAGCTGTAGCTTGGCTAGGTTTATTTTCCGCATCAGCTACTTTGGCATCTGGTTTAGTAGAATCAGGTCTAGCTTCTGGAGCTGGGTCTTGATGTGCAGGGTGAGAAGCTTCATTTTTATGTTCAGGCTTGGAAGGGGTTGAGTCTGGTTTCTCTTCTGCAGTTGACTCATGGCTAGTTCCATTTTGAGAGACTCGAAGAACAGTAGCTGTAAGGGCATTCAATTTCAAGCCTTTTTCAGTCCATTCAAGTCCTTTCGGGTTGGCAATTCCGACTGATCCTGCTTGGTTTTCATCTGCCAAAACTTCCGCATTTCTTAGATGTGCAAAGGCAGTTCCCAAATTAAATTCGTGAGCTTTTTCATCCGCATTGACAAAGACTGCGTAGATATCGCCGTTTGGAGCAGTGATTTGGTAGCCAATCACTACATCCTCTTTTTCCACACCATTTTGGCCTGGGACAGTGATGAGGTGGACACGGTCTTTGATATCTTGAAGACTCTTAAGTCGGAAGGCATCTGTAGATTGACGAAGGGCAATCAAACCTTTCATATAGTCACGGCTCTTGACATTTTCAGGATAAGCTTTACCATCTGTAGCCTTAGTCCAGTCAAACTTGTTGACTGCATCGCTAGAATCGTAAGAATCATGGATGAAGTAAGGATAGTCAAATGGATTGCCATCCTTATCACGCAACAAGTGAGATTTGTTTGGTTGTTTATCCTCTGCTACTGGAGTCTTGTAGGCCGGGTCACGGAATTGTTTGGTACGCCCGTATTCCTGACCAGAGTGGATAAACGGAGTTCCTTGAGCTGTCAAGACCATGAGGTTTCCAAGTCGCAAACGACGGTGGATTTCAGCATAGTTCTCAGCCTTGCTTGGGTCTTTTTTGATAGACTGGGCAATGATGTCAAAGAGGGTCAAGTTATCATGGGCTGCGATGTATTGGATGACATCTCCAGGACTGTCTGCTTCAAAGTTGGTTGGTTGAGCAATGAGATTTTTGAAGATAGTGTTGATATCACGCTTGCCACCTGTGATAAAGGCAGGTTGACCTTCGTTTGGATAACCAGACTTGAGGTTGTTACGGATGTCATCTGAGAAGACAGCGACAGTATCGGTATGTTTCATCCAATCTTGGTCAGCAGCTTTAGTAGGCATATTTTCATCACCAGCATAGGTTCTCCAACCTTCACCAAGCATGATTAGGTTTGGATTGAGGGCGCGTGCAGCCTTGTAAGCTTCTTCGATAGAAGCGGCGTCATGGTCTCCCATCATATCGAAACGGAAGCCATCCACTTTGTAGGTATCAACTAGATATTTGATAGAGTCAACTAGGATCCGTTTGCTCATATGGTGGGTTGTCCCCAAGCGTCCACCACCAAAGCTAGTTCGAGGTGTCCCATCAGCATCCATAAAGTGGTAGTAGTTTGGTTCTAAATCTTCAAAGAGATCGACTTTGGCTGTATGGTTATAAACTACGTCTAGGATAGCTCCCATGCCACGTTTGTGGATTTCGTTGATGAGGTTTTTAAATTCTGCGATTCGTTTTTCTGGATTCTTAGGATCGCTTGAGTACATACCAGTCAATGAGAAGTAGTTTTGAGGGTCATATCCCCAGTTGTAGTTGCTGTTGCTTGAAGCATAGTCAGACAAGCGTTCATGGTTTTTCAATTCATTGACAAAGTAGTAAGACAAGACTGGAAGGAGCTGGATGTGGGTCACACCTAAGTCTTTGAGGTAGTCTAGTTTTTCAATAAAGGCTTCAAAGGTACCAAATGGTTTGGTCAAGTCTTTTGCAATGGCAGGATCTGAAGTGAAATCACGCACATGAGCTTCGTAGATAACGGCGTCTTCACGAGTCTTGAAATTGTGAATCTTACCATAAGTTAAGTCTTGAGGTCCGAGTTTAGCTGGATCTACAAAGGCGGCTTTAGCCACTTTATGGGCATCGTCAATCTTGGCATCGTCGCTATTCCAAGCAGCAAGAGATTTAGCGTAAGGATCGAGTGCAAGAACAGTTTTACCTTGACGCTCGATTTGGTATTGATAGTAGTATCCAGTGAAATCGGTGATTCCGAGTTTGTTTGTGCTGTCTAGAGTTTGTTTCCAAGTTCCTCTTTCCCCTTTTTCAAGAGCGACAGTTCCAACTACTTTGTCAGGGTCATTCTTGTCGTAGACAACGACAGAAACCTTATCAGCACTTGGTGACCAGAGGGTCAAATCAACTTGTTTTCCTTCTTCTTTAAGATCAGCTCCAAGTTTACCATCATAGCTGTAAGCCTCATCTTTCAGGCGCCAGCTTGTTTTGGTAGTGAATTGGCCGGAATTGTAGCTAACAGTATATGGGTGTTTTGTGTCAGAGAAATCTCCGCTGTAGGTCACTTTTTTACCAGCTTCATCTATTGCAACATCGGTGATAGCTACTTTATTTCCTAGGTGATTAGTGATGTTGGAGTGTTTGAGGATATCCTCTTTTTTAGCACCGACAAGTGTTGAAAAACTACTTTCAATGCTAGAAGTTCCTACGTGTTGGGCACCTGTCATACGGATATCATGGACATAGTATGGATTTGTGTAAATTGATTCGTCATCGTCTTTTAGGAAAATTTGGCTATGATTTTTCAAATCTGTAAACTTATAATCTTCTTTACGGATTTTCACGTCGTCTCCTTCTTTGCTCTCATCTAGTAATAAAAATCCAAATTCTCTTGCGGCTTCATTAAGAGGAATGTCGATATAGCGGCCATATTTGCCTGTAGCCGTAAAGTCTGTTCCGTCAGGCCATTGAGCGCTACTTGGATTTTTCACATCTCCCCAGTACCAGAGAGATTTCTTGTCATAGTTGCCATCTGTGCGGTAGTAGTTGACGCGAACAGTTCCTGCAGGCTGTGGCTCGTAAGAGAAAACCTTGTAATCTTGGTCTAACCAAGCCTCGTTCATTTTTGGAACTAGTTTTTCTATAGATTTATCGCCGGTTAGATTTTTTCCAGCTGTATTGTTGATGAGGAAGCTAATTTTCTTGGCTTCTTCTCCCTTTAATTTGACATCTAGGTAATAGCCGTAGTCATCTTTTTTGGCATCCTTGAAGGACAAGGCTCCGTTTGGCCAATTTTCAGATGGTTTTTCAACATCGTCCCAAGTCCATAGTCCTTGAGCATCCTTGTTTTTTTCAGGAAGTTTTTTGACATGGATACGGAAGTAGTTATCTTCGATGGGCTCTTCTGCCTTAGTTTCAGTCGTTACTGGACTAGTGGAAGTAGTTGTCTCACTTGAACGATCTTGTCCAGTTTGTGGTGCTGGATCGGCTGGGCTTGCAACAGGAGTGGTCGCCTCTGTTGCAGGTTTTTCTTCTTTCTCTAGGGAAGCGCTTGCATTATTAGGTGAAGAAAAATCGCTTTCTTTCTTACCAGTGCTAGTTGCTGTATCAGTAAGAGGCTGGGCAAGGGCAGTAGTAGTTTCACTATTATTTGCGTTAGTGGTCGGTGTACTTTCGTCTGCTGAGATAGTTGGTGTAGCCATGGCAAGCAAGACAAGGCTTGCGCCGATAAGGACAGAACCAGTTCCATTTTTGAGGGAACGGATGCTGTAGACCATTTTTTTCTCAGTTTGAGCTGGTGTTTTTCTCATGATGATTCTCCAATCAATAAATTTCTATACCAGTATAGCATGTAGTAAAACAATATGCAAGCGTTTTCTTTGGTTTGTCAAAGAAATTCTTACTTTTGAGAAGTTTTCCGTATTATTTTATATATCAGTATAAATAATGGAAATAATACTCAATGAAAATCAAAGAGCAAACTAGGAAACTAGCCGCAGGCTGTACTTGAGTACGGCAAGGCGACGTTGACGTGGTTTGAATTAGTATAAAAATGTCACATAAGCAAAGCCGTATTATTAGGAAGATGATGTGTTCCCAGCTATTTTTATTCAGAAATTGCTCTCTAATATTTCTTTTAAAAAGCTCATCTAGTGAAACTATAAATAGGAAAAGAAAAAAGTTAGTGTTTTTCAAGTGTTATCTAGTTTCCAAACTATAGTATTTACTGGAAATCGAAAGAAAATATCAGAAAAATTCAGCAAACGTTTTCTTCTTATTTTCTTGACTTTTTTGCTGGTTTGTGCTTGACTTTTACTTGAAATTTGATAGACTATAAACAAATAGGAAAACATATTCATTTAAAAACGGAGGAATAAGGAATGAATCAAGAAAAACGTTTGCATCGCTTTGTCAAAAAGTGTGGACTCGGTGTGTGTAGTGCTGTTGTTGCGGCATTTTTATTGAACGCTCAGGGAGTAGCTTTGGCTACAGAGCAAGGGAATCGTCCAGTTGAGACAGAAAACATCTCTCGTGGAAAACAAGCTAGTCAAAGTTCTACTGCTTATGGAGGAGCTGCTACACGAGCAGTGGATGGTAATGTTGATAGTGACTATGGGCACCATTCTGTAACGCATACAAACTTTGAAGACAATGCTTGGTGGCAAGTCGATCTTGGAAAAACAGAGAATGTTGGAAAAGTTAAACTTTACAATCGTGGAGATGGGAATGTAGCTAATCGTCTTTCTAATTTTGATGTTGTTTTGTTAAATGAAGCAAAACAAGAAGTTGCTCGTCAACACTTTGATAGTTTGAATGGGAAGGCAGAACTTGAAGTTTTCTTCACCGCCAAAGGCGCTCGTTATGTAAAAGTGGAGTTGAAAACTAAAAATACCCCATTGAGCTTGGCAGAAGTGGAAGTATTCCGTTCAGCAACAACTCAAGTTGGACAGGATAGAACTGCACCAGTAGTAGATCAAAAATCAGCATTGAAAGACTACCTTTTTGGCTTAACTTATAATCCTTTGGATATTTTAACTCGCAAAGGAGAAACCTTAGAAAATCGCTACAACACAAGTGCTAAGGAACAAAATGGAGAGTTTGTCGTTGTAGAAAAAATCAAGAAAACCCTCTCTACAGGCACAGCAGATGTTTCCATCAATGGAAATCAAAATGTCTTCCTAGGTGGCTTGTATAAGGCAAACCAAAATCTGCTAGAAAATCAGCCAGAATTGATTAGTCTTGCCCGTGCAAAGGGGACAGTCAGCGTCGATTTACCTGGTATGATTCAGTCTGACAGCCGAATTGAAGCAGATCCTACAACTAGTGGTATGCAGTCTGCGATGAATACCTTGGTTGAAAGATGGACAAAGAATTACTCATCTAGCCATTCCGTTCCTGCACGTGTTCAGTATGAATCAACTACAGCCTATAGCATGAATCAATTGAAAGCAAAATTTGGTGCAGACTTTGAAAAAGCAGGTGCACCGCTTAAGATTGACTTTGAGGCTGTACAAAAGGGTGAAAAGCAAATTGAAGTTGTAAACTTTAAACAAATCTACTATACAGCGACATTTGATGCACCGACCAATCCAGCGGCTGTATTTGACAAGAGTGTGACACCTGAAGATTTAAAACAGAGAGGCGTTGATTCACAAACTCCACCTGTATATGTATCAAACGTTTCTTACGGACGTCAAATCTATGTTAAGTTTGAGTCAACAAGTAAGTCTACTGAATTAAAAGCAGCTATCAATGCGGTTATCAAAGGCGCAACAATTGCTCCAAATTCTGAATGGAGCCGTCTATTGAAGAACACTTCTGTAACAGCAGTAATTGTAGGAGGTAATGCTAGCGGTGCTGCCAAAGTTGTCACAGGAACAGTCGAAAACTTGAAGGAACTCATCAGAGAAGGAGCTAACTTTAGCGCTCAAAGTCCAGCTGTGCCAATCTCATATAAGACTGCCTTCCTAAAAGATAATGCCCAAGCAACTTTACAAAATAGTACAGACTATATCGAAACGAAGGTTACTTCTTACAAAAATGGTTTCTTGAAACTTCATCATAAGGGTGCTTATGTTGCGCGTTACTACATTTATTGGGATGAAATTACATATGATGAACAAGGAAATCCAGAAATCCGTTCACGTCAATGGGAAGATAACGGAAAAAACAGAACTTCAGGCTTCCAAACAGAGATTCAATTTAGAGGAAATGTCCGTAATCTTCGTATCAAGGTTCAAGAAAAGACAGGTCTTGTATGGGAACCATGGCGTACAGTTTACAACCGCACAGACTTACCACTAGTACAACAGCGTACAATTACACATTGGGGAACAACTCTAAACCCTAAAGTTGATGAAAAAATTGTGAATGAGTAACAATTTGATTTACTTGATTCGATAGTAAACAGTGAAGAGGAGGAACTTCGATTTCTCCTCTTTTATGATTGACTTTTGAGAGAATGAAAGGGTAACTTCTATAGCAGATTGAAACTAGAATAGTACGTTGTTGCTATTAAAACATTTCTAGAAATTAAGTTGACTTTCTCAATAGATTTGTTCATGTCTTATTTCAATTCAATATAAAACTAACTTCCAGTTTTCCACAACCTAGTTTTTAGTATGAGAAAAACGCGTTGTTACAGACATAAGGAGCTTTTTGAGAAGTGGGCAATCCGTGTAATCAGATTTGACGGATGTTGGATGCATGATGCGATTGCGCTTGATTTCCTTCGAAATCGTTGACGGGCCTTTTCCCATATTCTCAACGATGGAACGGAAAGTCTCAGACTTAATTCTAGCATAATTCATCGTCTGAGACTAACTTCCAGTTTTGGGAGAGAGGTGGAAGTTACTTTGAGAAGTTAGCAAGAGCTAAAATTAACAAAAAAAGAAAAATATCTTGACAAGCAAGGGAAAATTTTGTTACAATAATAGACGGTACTTTTTACTTTTGGTCTCTCAAAAGTGTACAGGGACGTGCTGACAAATGTTGCAAAAGTACACACAGATGATAGCTGTCACCAAGTGTATCATCACCAAAAATAAAAAAAACACAGGAGAATGTAGATGCCTACAATTAACCAATTGGTTCGCAAACCGCGTAAATCAAAAGTAGAAAAATCTAAATCACCAGCTTTGAACGTTGGTTACAACAGTCATAAAAAAGTTCAAACAAACGTTTCTTCACCACAAAAACGTGGTGTTGCAACTCGTGTTGGAACAATGACACCTAAAAAACCTAACTCAGCCCTTCGTAAATTCGCTCGTGTACGTTTGAGCAACCTTATCGAAGTTACTGCCTACATCCCAGGTATCGGACACAACTTGCAAGAGCACAGCGTGGTTCTTCTTCGTGGTGGACGTGTAAAAGACCTTCCAGGGGTACGTTACCATATCGTCCGTGGTGCACTTGATACTGCAGGTGTTAACGATCGTAAACAAGGCCGTTCTAAATACGGTACTAAACGTCCAAAAGCATAAGGAAAGGGGATAAAGAGAAATGAGTCGTAAAAATAGAGCTCCAAAACGTGACGTATTGCCAGATCCGCTTTACAATTCACAACTAGTTACTCGTCTTATCAACCGCGTTATGCTTGACGGTAAACGTGGTACAGCTGCTTCAATCGTTTACGGTGCTTTTGAGCAAATCAAAGAAGCTACTGGCAACGATGCACTTGAAGTATTTGAGACAGCTATGGAAAACATCATGCCTGTACTTGAAGTACGTGCACGCCGTGTTGGTGGTTCTAACTACCAAGTCCCAGTTGAAGTTCGTCCAGAACGTCGTACAACACTTGGACTTCGTTGGTTGGTAACAATCGCTCGTCTTCGTGGTGAACACACAATGCAAGACCGTCTTGCAAAAGAAATCTTGGATGCTGCTAACAACACTGGTGCAGCTGTTAAGAAACGTGAAGACACTCACCGTATGGCTGAAGCTAACCGTGCATTCGCACACTTCCGTTGGTAAGATTAAGATACTAAGGGCGTTAAAAAAGCGACTGAAAATTAGGAAGCTTGACGAAGAATCGAAGATTCTAGGAGAGCTTATCTATTTTCCGAGCTTTTAGCCCGGGTTCAAATTAGCTAAATCGATTAGTATTAGCTATAACTCAACTTACCAGCTCGTAAGTTGAAACCAACAATAGCATGAAAACATTGAGAACGGGTAGGTCCTGCCTATCCGTTTTTATTAAAATCGTGTTATAATAGAATAGAAATCAAAAATAAATAGGAGAAACAAACCTCATGGCACGCGAATTTTCACTTGAAAAAACTCGTAATATCGGTATCATGGCTCACGTCGATGCCGGTAAAACAACAACTACTGAGCGTATTCTTTACTACACTGGTAAAATCCACAAAATCGGTGAAACTCACGAAGGTGCGTCACAAATGGACTGGATGGAGCAAGAGCAAGAACGTGGTATCACTATCACATCTGCTGCAACAACAGCTCAATGGAACAACCACCGTGTAAACATCATCGACACACCAGGACACGTGGACTTCACAATCGAAGTACAACGTTCTCTTCGTGTATTGGATGGTGCAGTTACCGTTCTTGACTCACAATCAGGTGTTGAGCCTCAAACTGAAACAGTTTGGCGTCAAGCAACTGAGTATGGAGTTCCACGTATCGTATTTGCCAACAAAATGGACAAAATCGGTGCTGACTTCCTTTACTCTGTAAGCACACTTCACGATCGTCTTCAAGCAAATGCCCACCCAATCCAATTGCCAATCGGTTCTGAAGATGACTTCCGTGGTATCATTGACTTGATCAAGATGAAAGCTGAAATCTATACGAACGACCTTGGTACGGATATCCTTGAAGAAGACATCCCAGCTGAATACCTTGACCAAGCTCAAGAATACCGTGAAAAATTGATTGAAGCAGTTGCTGAAACTGACGAAGAATTGATGATGAAATACCTCGAAGGTGAAGAAATCACTAACGAAGAATTGAAAGCTGGTATCCGTAAAGCGACTATCAACGTTGAATTCTTCCCAGTATTGTGTGGTTCAGCCTTCAAAAACAAAGGTGTTCAATTGATGCTTGATGCGGTTATCGACTACCTTCCAAGCCCACTTGACATCCCAGCAATCAAAGGTATTAACCCAGATACAGACGCTGAAGAAACTCGTCCAGCATCTGACGAAGAGCCATTTGCAGCTCTTGCCTTCAAGATCATGACTGACCCATTCGTAGGTCGTTTGACATTCTTCCGTGTTTACTCAGGTGTTCTTCAATCAGGTTCATACGTATTGAATACTTCTAAAGGTAAACGTGAACGTATCGGACGTATCCTTCAAATGCACGCTAACAGCCGTCAAGAAATCGACACTGTTTACTCAGGTGATATCGCTGCTGCCGTTGGTTTGAAAGATACTACAACTGGTGACTCATTGACAGATGAAAAATCTAAAATCATCCTTGAGTCAATCAACGTTCCAGAACCAGTTATCCAATTGATGGTTGAGCCAAAATCTAAAGCTGACCAAGACAAGATGGGTATCGCCCTTCAAAAATTGGCTGAAGAAGATCCAACATTCCGCGTTGAAACAAACGTTGAAACTGGTGAAACAGTTATCTCAGGTATGGGTGAACTTCACCTTGACGTCCTTGTTGATCGTATGCGTCGTGAGTTCAAAGTTGAAGCGAACGTAGGTGCTCCTCAAGTATCTTACCGTGAAACATTCCGCGCTTCTACTCAAGCACGTGGATTCTTCAAACGTCAGTCTGGTGGTAAAGGTCAATTCGGTGATGTGTGGATTGAATTTACTCCAAACGAAGAAGGTAAAGGATTCGAATTCGAAAACGCAATCGTCGGTGGTGTGGTTCCTCGTGAATTTATCCCAGCGGTTGAAAAAGGTTTGGTAGAATCTATGGCTAACGGTGTTCTTGCAGGTTACCCAATGGTTGACGTTAAAGCTAAGCTTTATGATGGTTCATATCACGATGTCGACTCATCTGAAACTGCCTTCAAGATTGCGGCTTCACTTTCCCTTAAAGAAGCTGCTAAATCAGCACAACCAGCTATCCTTGAACCAATGATGCTTGTAACAATCACTGTTCCAGAAGAAAACCTTGGTGATGTTATGGGTCACGTAACTGCTCGTCGTGGACGTGTAGATGGTATGGAAGCACACGGTAACAGCCAAATCGTTCGTGCTTACGTTCCACTTGCTGAAATGTTCGGTTACGCAACAGTTCTTCGTTCTGCATCTCAAGGACGTGGTACATTCATGATGGTATTTGACCACTACGAAGATGTACCTAAGTCAGTACAAGAAGAAATTATTAAGAAAAATAAAGGTGAAGACTAATCCGTCCTCACTCTAGAAGGAAGTCACTTAGTGGCTTCCTTTTGTCTTTAGAAAATACCTCTAAATATGGTAAAATAGTAGAAGAATAATGTGAGGAAAATGAATGTCAAATAGTTTTGAAATTTTGATGAATCAATTGGGGATGCCTGCTGAAATGAGACAGGCTCCTGCTTTAGCACAGGCTAATATTGAGCGAGTTGTGGTTCATAAAATTAGTAAGGTATGGGAGTTTCATTTCGTATTTTCTAATATTTTACCGATTGAAATCTTTTTAGAATTAAAGAAAGGTTTGAGCGAAGAATTTTCTAAGACAGGCAATAAAGCTGTTTTTGAAATTAAGGCTCGGTCTCAAGAATTTTCAAATCAGCTCTTGCAGTCCTACTATAGGGAGGCTTTCTCTGAAGGTCCATGTGCTAGTCAAGGTTTTAAGTCCCTTTATCAAAATTTGCAAGTTCGTGCTGAGGGTAATCAGCTATTTATTGAAGGATCTGAAGCGATTGATAAGGAACATTTTAAGAAGAATCATCTTCCTAATTTAGCCAAACAACTTGAAAAGTTTGGTTTTCCAACTTTTAACTGTCAAGTCGAGAAGAATGATGTCCTGACCCAAGAGCAGGAAGAGGCCTTTCATGCTGAAAATGAGCAGATTGTTCAAGCTGCCAATGAGGAAGCGCTCCGTGCTATGGAACAACTGGAGCAGATGGCACCTCCTCCAGCGGAAGAGAAACCAGTCTTTGATTTTCAAGCGAAAAAAGCTGCAGCTAAACCCAAGCTGGATAAGGCGGAGATTACTCCTATGATCGAAGTGACGACAGAGGAAAATCGTCTGGTATTTGAAGGGGTTGTTTTTAATGTGGAGCAAAAAGTGACTAGAACAGGTCGTGTTTTAATCAACTTTAAAATGACGGACTATACTTCAAGTTTTTCTATGCAAAAGTGGGTTAAAAACGAGGAAGAGGCCCAGAAGTTTGACCTCATCAAGAAGAATTCTTGGCTCCGAGTTCGAGGGAATGTGGAGATGAATAACTTCACACGCGATTTGACTATGAACGTACAGGATCTGCAGGAAGTTGTTCACTATGAGCGGAAGGATTTGATGCCAGAAGGTGAGCGTCGGGTTGAGTTTCATGCTCATACTAACATGTCGACTATGGATGCTTTGCCAGAGGTCGAAGAGATTGTTGCAACAGCTGCTAAGTGGGGACACAAGGCGGTTGCTATCACGGACCATGGGAATGTCCAGTCCTTTCCACATGGCTATAAGGCGGCTAAGAAAGCGGGAATCCAGCTGATCTATGGAATGGAAGCCAATATCGTGGAGGACCGTGTCCCTATCGTCTATAACGAAGTGGAGATGGACTTGTCAGAAGCAACCTACGTGGTCTTTGACGTGGAAACGACGGGACTTTCAGCTATCTATAATGACTTGATTCAGGTTGCGGCCTCTAAGATGTACAAGGGGAATGTTATTGCTGAATTTGATGAATTTATCAATCCTGGGCATCCCTTGTCAGCTTTTACTACAGAGTTAACTGGAATTACAGATGATCATGTCAAAAATGCCAAACCACTAGAACAAGTTTTGCAAGAATTCCAAGAATTTTGCAAGGATACGGTCCTAGTTGCCCACAATGCTACCTTTGACGTTGGCTTTATGAATGCTAATTATGAGCGTCATGATCTTCCAAAGATTAGTCAGCCAGTTATTGATACGCTGGAGTTTGCTAGAAACCTCTATCCTGAGTATAAACGCCATGGTTTGGGGCCTTTGACCAAGCGTTTTGGTGTGGCCTTGGAACATCACCACATGGCCAACTACGATGCGGAAGCGACTGGTCGTCTGCTTTTCATCTTTATCAAAGAGGTAGCAGAAAAACATGGTGTGACCGATTTAGATAGACTCAACATTGATCTAATCAGTCCAGATTCTTACAAAAAAGCTCGGATCAAGCATGCGACCATCTATGTCAAGAATCAGGTAGGTCTAAAAAATATCTTTAAGCTGGTTTCCTTGTCTAATACCAAGTATTTTGAAGGAGTGCCACGGATTCCGAGAACGGTTCTAGATGCCCATCGAGAGGGCTTGATTTTAGGTTCAGCCTGTTCAGAGGGTGAAGTTTTTGACGTGGTCGTTTCTCAAGGTGTGGATGCGGCGGTTGAGGTGGCCAAGTATTATGACTTTATCGAGGTCATGCCACCGGCTATCTATGCGCCCTTGATTGCCAAAGAGCAGGTCAAGGATATGGAGGAACTCCAGACCATTATCAAGAGTTTGATAGAGGTTGGAGATCGCCTTGGCAAGCCTGTTCTGGCTACGGGAAATGTTCACTATATCGAACCGGAAGAAGAGGTTTATCGTGAAATTATCGTCCGTAGTTTGGGACAGGGGGCTATGATTAACCGAACTATCGGTCATGGTGAACATGCCCAACCAGCGCCACTTCCAAAGGCTCATTTTCGAACGACTAATGAGATGTTGGATGAATTTGCCTTTTTGGGAGAGGAACTGGCTCGTAAACTGGTTATTGAAAACACCAATGCCTTGGCAGAAATATTTGAACCCGTTGAAGTCGTTAAGGGTGACTTGTATACGCCTTTCATCGACAAGGCTGAAGAAACAGTTGCTGAGTTGACCTATAAGAAAGCTTTTGAGATTTATGGGAATCCGCTGCCAGATATTGTTGATTTGCGGATTGAAAAAGAATTAACATCCATACTGGGGAATGGATTTGCTGTGATTTATTTGGCATCGCAGATGCTGGTGCAACGTTCTAATGAACGGGGTTATTTGGTTGGTTCTCGTGGATCTGTTGGTTCCAGTTTCGTTGCGACTATGATTGGGATTACGGAGGTTAATCCTCTCTCTCCTCACTATGTCTGTGGTCAGTGTCAGTATAGTGAGTTTATCACCGATGGATCTTACGGTTCAGGTTTTGATATGCCCAATAAGGACTGTCCAAACTGTGGTCACAAACTCAGCAAAAATGGGCAAGATATTCCTTTCGAGACCTTCCTTGGTTTTGATGGGGATAAGGTTCCTGATATTGACTTGAACTTTTCGGGAGAAGACCAGCCTAGCGCCCACTTGGATGTGCGTGATATCTTTGGTGAGGAATATGCCTTCCGTGCAGGAACGGTTGGTACGGTGGCTGCCAAGACTGCCTATGGCTTTGTAAAGGGCTATGAGCGAGATTATGGCAAGTTTTATCGTGACGCAGAGGTAGAACGCCTCGCTCAAGGTGCCGCTGGTGTCAAGCGGACAACAGGACAACACCCGGGGGGAATCGTTGTTATTCCTAACTACATGGATGTCTATGATTTTACGCCTGTCCAGTATCCAGCAGATGATGTGACGGCTGAATGGCAGACCACTCACTTTAACTTCCACGATATCGATGAGAATGTCCTCAAGCTAGATGTTCTAGGACATGATGATCCGACCATGATTCGGAAACTTCAGGATTTGTCTGGGATTGACCCTAATGAAATTCCTATGGATGACGAAGGCGTGATGGCACTCTTTTCTGGGACTGATGTGCTAGGAGTAACACCTGAGCAAATCGGAACGCCTACGGGTATGCTGGGGATTCCAGAGTTTGGAACCAACTTTGTCCGAGGCATGGTAGATGAAACCCATCCGACGACTTTTGCGGAGTTGCTTCAGCTCTCAGGTCTATCCCATGGTACAGATGTCTGGTTGGGAAATGCCCAAGATTTGATTAAGCAAGGAATAGCAGACCTATCGACTGTTATTGGTTGTCGGGACGACATCATGGTTTACCTCATGCATGCTGGTCTCGAACCTAAGATGGCCTTTACCATCATGGAACGGGTACGTAAGGGCTTGTGGCTCAAGATTTCCGAAGAGGAGCGAAATGGCTACATCGAAGCCATGAAGGCCAATAAGGTGCCAGAGTGGTATATCGAATCCTGTGGGAAAATTAAGTACATGTTCCCTAAAGCCCATGCGGCAGCCTACGTTATGATGGCCTTGCGTGTAGCTTACTTCAAGGTTCATCATCCCATTTATTATTACTGTGCTTACTTCTCAATCCGTGCTAAAGCCTTTGATATTAAGACTATGGGTGCGGGCTTGGATGCCATCAAACGCAGAATGGAAGAAATCTCTGAAAAACGGAAGAACAATGAGGCCTCTAATGTGGAGATTGACCTCTATACAACTCTTGAGATTGTCAATGAAATGTGGGAACGTGGTTTCAAGTTTGGCAAACTCGATCTCTATCGTAGTCAGGCGACAGAGTTCCTTATCGATGGGGATACCCTCATTCCGCCATTTGTAGCAATGGATGGTCTGGGAGAGAACGTTGCTAAGCAGTTGGTGCGAGCGCGTGAAGAGGGAGAATTCCTCTCTAAAACAGAACTACGCAAGCGTGGAGGGCTCTCATCAACCTTGGTTGAAAAGATGGATGAGATGGGGATTCTCGGCAATATGCCAGAGGATAACCAGTTGAGTTTGTTTGATGAGTTGTTTTAATAGTTTGAAATGTCTTGTGTAGGTTTGAGGTTGTATCATGATGGAAAAGAAAAAAGAGCAACACCCTGGAAACCAGGGAAAGTTATTTCCATAAGTTTGCGAAATGGCGTTTACGTATTAGCACAAATGGTGCGTGATCCCTATCTGGTATTTTTCAACCATTTTAACGAGGAAAATAATTGGAAGGGAGTGACCTTGAAAGAGGAGGATATCCTCTTTTGTAAGGCTGTTACTCGCCAGTTTCTACGCTATAGTCCTGTAGCGATTGTCAAAGAAGTTACCCCCCCTGTTAAATTATGAACTGCCTAAAGAATGGATTTATAGCCATATTGGAGGGCATCCTATTACTGTTTCGGTAAAGGGAAGGGAGCGCCAACTTGTTGGTTTTGGTAGACGTTGTTCTTTGGTCCTGGCGGATAAAGACAGTGGACTACCAGAAGATAATCCACTTATGGGACTCTTCCAAACCTATATCATATCAGATATCAAAGAACAGGATTGGGATCGGGTAGGTCAGGCTGAACTTATGTCTATTGAAGTATTTCCAACACTCAACGAACGTCTCTATCTTTGCTTTCTTTATGGAAAAAATATAAATCCAGAACAAGATATCTCTTTAGGAAAGCCTCTGCCTGATGACTATGAAACCTATATAGATATCCTCACAAATAGTCCAGAGGCACGACGCCTCTACCTAGGAGAGCATGAAGAATAAGAAAGGACATTTCATGAAACTAAGAATTTTTGCGGAAGATAAACCAGCTGAAAAAGTCTTTGAGTATCAATTAGACCTTGCTGATCAGACAATTCTTCTATCAACAGCACTTTTGTCAGGTGTCATTGCTTTAGCAGGATTATTCTCTGCTGTGAAAGAAAAATAAAAATAGAAAAGAGAAAATTACATGGTTTTACCAAATTTTAAAGAAAATCTAGAAAAATATGCGAAATTGTTGGTTGCGAACGGAATTAACGTGCAACCTGGTCACACTTTGGCTCTCTCTATTGATGTGGAGCAACGTGAATTGGCTCACTTAATCGTCAAAGAAGCTTATGCCTTGGGTGCGCATGAGGTTATCGTTCAGTGGACAGATGATGTCATTAACCGTGAGAAATTCCTCCATGCCCCGATGGAGCGTTTGGACAATGTGCCAGAATACAAGATTGCTGAAATGAACTATCTCTTGGAGAACAAGGCTAGCCGTCTTGGAGTTCGTTCATCTGATCCAGGTGCCTTGAACGGAGTGGATGCTGACAAGCTTTCAGCTTCTGCTAAAGCTATGGGACTTGCCATGAAGCCTATGCGTATCGCAACTCAATCTAACAAGGTTAGCTGGACTGTAGCAGCTGCAGCAGGACTTGAGTGGGCTAAGAAAGTCTTTCCAAATGCTGCGAGCGATGAAGAAGCAGTCGATCTCCTTTGGGACCAAATCTTTAAAACTTGCCGTGTCTATGAAGAAGATCCTGTTAAGGCTTGGGAAAATCATGCAGCTATCCTTAAGAGCAAGGCTGATATGCTTAATAAAGAACAATTTTCAGCCCTTCACTACACAGCGCCAGGGACTGATTTGACCCTTGGTTTGCCGAAGAACCACGTTTGGGAATCAGCTGGTGCTATCAATGCACAGGGCGAAGGTTTCTTGCCAAATATGCCGACAGAAGAAGTCTTTACAGCTCCAGACTTCCGTCGTGCAGATGGTTATGTAACCTCTACAAAACCGCTTAGTTATAACGGAAACATTATTGAAGGTATTAAGGTGACCTTTAAGGATGGAGAAATCATAGATATTACTGCTGAGAAGGGTGATCAGGTTATGAAGGATCTTGTCTTTGAAAATGCGGGTGCGCGTGCCTTGGGTGAATGTGCCTTGGTACCAGATCCAAGCCCAATTTCTCAGTCAGGTATTACCTTCTTTAACACTCTTTTCGATGAAAATGCGTCAAATCACTTGGCTATCGGTGCAGCCTATGCGACTAGCGTCGTTGGTGGAGCGGAGATGAGCGAAGAGGAGCTTGAAGCTGCAGGGCTTAACCGTTCAGATGTTCACGTAGACTTTATGATTGGTTCTAACCAAATGGATATCGATGGTATTCGTGAGGATGGAACGCGAGTACCTCTTTTCCGTAATGGGAATTGGGCAAATTAAGGAGATAATATGTTAGGAAGTATGTTCGTTGGTCTCCTAGTGGAATTTTTAGCAGGTACTCTGACCAATCGTGGAGAGCGAATGGGATGTTTTGGAAAAATGTTTCTCGGTTGGATCGGAGCCTTTCTAGGTCACTTGCTCTTTGGAACTTGGGGGCCAGTTTTATCAGGAACAGCTATTATCCCAGCTGTTTTAGGTTCCATGATTGTCTTAGCAATTTTCTGGAGACGAGGAAGTTAATTTCTTAAATCTGATACTCAATGAAAATCAAAGAGCAAACTAGGAAACTAGCCGCAGGTTGCTCAAANNGCAAGGCGACGTTGACGCGGTTTGAAGAGATTTTTGAAGAGTATGAAACGAAAAGGAGGTAGGTCATTGTACTAGCCTCCTTTTGATATGATATAATAGTTCTATGAGATTAGATAAATTTTTAGTTGCCTGTGCGGTGGGAAGTCGGACTGAGGTCAAAAACTTGCTCAAGGCTGGGCGCGTGACTGTAAATGGTAAAAAAGAAAAATCAGCTAAATTGCAGATTGATGAAGAAAGAGATGAGATTCGCTTTGATGGGCAAGTGTTGGAGTATGAGGAGTTTGTCTACTATATGATGAACAAGCCCCAAGGCGTTATCTCAGCGACTGAGGATCCCAAGCACAGAACCGTTCTGGACTTGTTGGATGATATTGCTCGGAGCAAGGAAGTTTTCCCAGTAGGGCGCTTGGATATCGATACGCATGGACTCCTGCTCCTGACCAATGACGGTCAGCTTGCCCATGCTCTTCTTTCACCCAAGCGTCATGTGGATAAGACCTATCTGGCTCAGGTCAAGGGAATTATGACACAAGAAGATGTGGAGATATTTGCCAAGGGTATTCCTCTCAAAGACTTTACTTGTCAACCCGCTAGACTGGAGATTCTTTCCACAGATGCAGAAAAGAATCAGAGCCAAATCCGTGTGACTATTGCAGAAGGAAAGTTTCATCAGGTCAAGCGTATGGTGGGCTACTGTGGCAAGGAAGTGGTGGACTTGCAACGATTGACTATGGGAACTTTAGTATTAGATGAGAACCTGGAACGAGGGGAATGGCGTCGCTTGACCAAGGAAGACTTAGAAATTCTCCTTGCTAGTATTGCTTAATTTGATTTATATTTGAAAAAGGTGGGGAAGAATGTCCTTGCCTTTTATGTTTTTTAGTTGCTTCCTTTGTGAAAAGAGTTATAATAGACTGTAGAATAAAAGGAGGAATCTATGAACGCGATTCAAGAATCATTTACTGATAAACTATTTGCCAACTATGAAGCAAATGTAAAATACCAAGCGATTGAAAATGCTGCTAGCCACAACGGAATTTTTGCAGCTCTGGAACGTCGCCAAAGCCATGTAGACAACACACCTGTTTTCTCATTGGATTTAACCAAGGACAAGGTCACTAACCAGAAAGCGTCTGGTCGTTGCTGGATGTTTGCGGCTCTCAACACTTTTCGCCACAAACTCATCTCGCAATACAAATTGGAGAACTTTGAGTTGTCACAAGCCCACACTTTCTTCTGGGACAAGTATGAGAAATCAAACTGGTTCTTGGAGCAAGTCATTGCGACTGCAGACCAAGAATTGACGAGCCGTAAGGTTAGCTTCTTACTCCAAATACCACAACAAGATGGTGGTCAATGGGATATGGTCGTTTCCCTCTTTGAAAAATACGGTGTCGTGCCTAAGTCAGTTTATCCTGAGTCTGTTTCATCTAGTAGCAGTCGTGAGCTAAATGCGATCCTTAATAAATTGCTTCGTCAAGATGCTCAAATCTTGCGTGACTTGCTTGTTTCTGGTGCAGATCAAGCGACTGTTCAAGCTAAGAAAGAAGACCTCTTGCAAGAAATCTTTAACTTTCTTGCTATGTCATTGGGACTTCCACCACGCAAGTTTGACTTTGCTTATCGCGATAAAGATAACAACTACAAAAGTGAAAAAGGAATCACACCACAAGAGTTTTACAAGAAATATGTCAATCTTCCTTTAGAAGACTACGTTTCTGTTATCAATGCTCCAACTGCTGATAAACCTTACGGAAAATCTTACACAGTTGAGATGTTGGGGAATGTGGTTGGTAGCCGTGCAGTTCGCTACATCAACGTTCCAATGGAGCGCTTGAAAGAATTGGCGATTGCCCAAATGCAAGCAGGTGAGACTGTTTGGTTTGGTTCTGATGTTGGCCAGCTCAGCAACCGCAAAGCTGGAATCCTTGCGACAGATGTTTATGACTTTGAATCAAGCATGGACATTAAACTTACTCAAGACAAGGCTGGACGTTTGGACTATAGCGAAAGCTTGATGACCCACGCCATGGTCTTGACAGGTGTTGACTTGGACGAAAATGGTAAATCAACCAAGTGGAAGGTTGAAAACTCATGGGGAGACAAGGTCGGTACAGATGGTTACTTTGTTGCCTCAGACGCTTGGATGGACGAATACACATACCAAATCGTTGTTCGTAAGGAATTGCTGACAGCAGAAGAACAAGCTGCCTATGGAGCAGAACCAATCGTACTTGCACCTTGGGATCCAATGGGAGCCTTGGCAGAATAATACTCTTCGAAAATCAAATTCAAACCACGTCAGCTTCGCCTTGCCGTACTCAAGTACAGCCTGCGGCTCGCTTCCTAGTTTGCTCTTTGATTTT
>NZ_VMLA01000032.1:0-3991 GCF_013276425.1 Streptococcus sp. 3874
GTCAAAAACCGAAAGATTCCTTTAGAGGAATTGAAATCCTTTGTAGAGGCTTATCCAGATGCTTTTTTACGGGAAATTGCGGCACATTTTGATTGTGCTGTCCCTTCAGTATGGGCAGCTTTAAAGCAGATGAAGGTCACTTCAAAAAAAGATGACGAGCTTTAAGGAACAAGACCCAGAGAAAGTCGCTGAGTTTCTTGATATTTTGGATAACCTAAACGATTTACCAATCGTATATATTGATGAAACAGGAATCGACCGCTATCTCTATCGTCCTTATGCAGGGGCTCCTAGAGGGGAGAAAGTCTATGAAAAGATTAGCGGACGTCGTTTTGAGCGAACTTCAATTGTTGCAGGACAGTCTAACGAATTATAAAAAAGCGTATTATTTATCTGATAGAAGTTTTGATTTCTGGTATGACTTACAATACATATATGTCGAGCTGAATATGTATGAAAAAGCACAAAGATTATTAGAACAATGTCAATTCAAAGTTTCACAGTTAGATTTATCTTTTCTAGAAGATTATTTGGTTATATCTTTAGAAATTTTATATAACTGCAATAAATTTAAACAAATGCAACCGTTATTGAAAATTTTAGATACACATTTTAGTGATAATGAAAAATTATCGGATATGAAAGAAACACTAGAAAGTGAAGTGAGCGAATATCATGAATAACTATCGAATTATCTTAAGAAAATATCCTATTGCAATCAATTTTTTTATTTTCAATTTGTTTTTTAAACTATCTATGTATACTTCAAAAACAGTTCATGCACTCTGGTTTGAAATGAATGATAGGCTCCCTAATTATGGTCTATCCTATTCTGCCATGGCATTTGCTGGCATCTTTTCATTTTATATTGGTAAAAAAATAGGACGATTTACCCCTCAAAGAGTGATTCAATGTGGTTTAATTTTATATAGTATTGGCTTATTTTTTAGGATGTTTCCTAATAACTCAGGCATTTCTATAATATCTGGTTTTGTTTCAGGAATCGGTGCTTCGGTAGTGTTGTTATTAATTAGAGTATGGATTGTGGGCATAGGAAGTGAAGAAGAACGTTCCTCTATTGTATCGTTGAAAGAATTTGCAGATGGAGTAGGAAGTTCTTTAGGCATGCTACTAGCAGGTTTTCTTGTCTGGATTTTAACATTCTTGTTTCAAAACGCTACACAATTGACTCTACTTTTTTCGAGCGTCCTTTGCCTGATTACTGTATTTCTAATTCCTCCTATTACTCAATCTCATAATGAGAGTGGCGATTTGGAGAAGGCTGAATTTAAACATTTTGCAAAAGCTAGAACCCTGCTTGTTGGAACTATAATATTCGGCTTCATTATGGGGGGAAGCGTAAGTTTATTTGCTCCATATCTTCCAGTTATTTTAAGCAAACAAGGTATAAATGTATCTGTTATTGGTGTAACATTGACAATTTTAGGACTACTGAGTACTTATTTCTCTTCTCTTTTTTCAGGTCAAAAAACCTCAAAATATAAAGAGTATATCTTTGTGGTCAGTGAAATTTTAGTGGGCTTATCAACAGCTTTATTGATATTTAATATGCAATTTTTATACTTGTTTCTTATTCTTATATGCAGAGCTTTGTTCTTAAATGGTTCTGTAATTAGTCAAGAATTAATGGAGTTGGATATGTATCCTAAAGAACAAATTTCATATTTCTATGGTATATCTCAAACTTCATATTTTATTGGAGATAGTTTAGGTGGATTACTTGGAGGGAATCTGTATGCAAATGATTTACAAAAAACATTAATCATTTTCTTTATCATTTCCACTATAAATGCAATTTCTTTGTTTCTTTTTTATAAGTATATGAAAAAGTAGGTCACAGGATGATGAAAATAAAAAATTTGGATTTAAATGATGCTATATTCCTATCTTATACTCAAGATAGTAAACTTTTATGGCATGATGAATTATTAGTAGATAATAATGGACAAATAATATATGACAAAGAATTTTCTGCAATACTATCAAATGATAATTTTATTTACATATTTAGTCTGGAAAATTCGTATTTAGTGTTATCTAGAATTAATATTAATCTAGAGCTTAAATTGGATACCTATAAACTAGTCAATATATCAGATAAAGCAGAGATACTAAATGTCTATTTTTATAATTCAGATATTGTTGTGATCATTTCTGATGATACAGCTTCTATCTCTCAGTTTCTTATTTCTTTTGAAGAGGAAAAACTTATCACTGCTATGATAAGTAATATTGGGGAGAAACAGGACTTGTATAGAGTCTATAATGATATTGAATTGCGGTTAATTTCCACACCTAATATACAGCCCAATCTAGAAATTGATGGAAAAATTATACAGAATTATCTATGTGATCGAGGAAATATGGTGTGCAGTCTTTACTCTACTACTCGTATATCTCTTTATAATTTCGAAAACGATTCATACTTAATAGAAAGTTTAGACTTGTTTTATCCTATTATTAACGCTATTTTAGACGAGTGGAATCTTTTTGTCATTTTGAATAGATTCGGTCGAACAACTTTAGTTAGTATTGACTTGAAAACAAATATGATTAAAGAATATGATTTTGAAGGGAAGATTGATTTTTGTTTACTTCAAAACAGTAGACTTGTTTTGAAGCATAGTACGATTGAAGGATTCGAGTTTTTACTTTTTGAAGATGGAAAATTTGAGACAATCTATAGAGATATGTCAGAGGAGTTAATAAGCAAAGAATTCTATTTTGAGAAGTTTGAAGGGATTCATTATAAGTCAAATAATCCAGAAAAGTTATTAGTTTCTTTACATGGTGGTCCAGAATCCTATGAATTTAATTCATTTACTAATGCTAAAATATATCGGTTTGCCTTGAACAACTCGGTAGATGTCTTGGTTGCTAATTATATTGGGTCGTCTTATTCAGTTAATACAGAATTATCAAATAAAAATTGGAATTATGTGATAGATGAATTGGTAAGAACGATTGAGTATATAGTGAGTAAAACAGTAAAAGATGTTAAAAAAGTTTATTTATATTCAGGAAGTTTTGGATCTATATTAGGATTACTACTGAGTGCCAGATTTTCTCACAATCTAGGTGGACATATATGCGTTTCCCCTTTGATAGATTTATCTAATCAAATAAAAAAACAAGTGGAATGGAAAGGAAATGGTTTACTGATAAGTTCTCGACAACTGAAATTACAGAAATGTTTTCTGATAAGGTGTGGAAGAAAAATCTTCCTTATAAAACATTCATCATGCAAAGTCCTAGAGATAAAGTTTTAGATTTTTATTATATGAAGTCGACATTGAACAACTATAAATGTTTTGAAATTGATGAATTACCAATAAATGGTCATGGGCCTGAAACTGAATTTGAACTCGATATACTTAATCAAAGTGTTTTAGAAAAAATGAATAAATTATTTGTTGATTGACAATGCTAATTTTCTGTAACCGTCCAATAACGAAGTATATTGAAAAATCTCCATATTAGGAACTATCCGTGAGTTCTCTAATCTGGAGATTTCTTATAGGGGTTGGAGCTCTTCTTGACGTTTCTGTAGTCGTTCATCAGCTGGCAAAACCTCCCAGTCTCTTTCCAAGGCAAATAACTGGTCACAATAAGCTAAACCTTTAGCTCCTAAGGATGAGTTATCTGCTTGCTTGGGGGTGGATTCAAAAAACTTCCTTCTCACATGCGCCCAACATCCAACAAGTTCAGCTTCTTCCAGTTGACGATAAGCTTCTAGCGGTTCGCAGTTTACCAAGCTTAGCGTCGCCTTGCTCCTAAACCTTGGACTGCTATCGCATAGGCAGAACTAGAGGACTAAAGTCCTAAGTTACTGCCGCAACATATCACAATGCACATATCCAGAATAATCTCCTAGGAATTCTTGTACTACTGAACCACTTCGACGCTGATCATGGTGGTACAGCGTGATTCCTTGCTTCTCAGCTTTCCCAGACAAAAAAGTCCAATAGTA